>NZ_JAYMZS010000008.1:39536-160041 GCF_035828755.1 Amycolatopsis sp. H20-H5
GCGACACACGTCACGCAGGTCATGCCGCTGATGGTTCCCGGTGTGCTCCAGACTGCCGACGTCATCCGGACGCTCATGCACGAAGCGGGAGTTCCGACGGAAGAGCTCGAGGAGCGGGTCGTGACCCACATCGGTCGCCGAGACTTGATTACGCGCCGGAATCCGGCGCGTCTTGATGTCCTGCTTGGAGAAGCCGCTATCCGGTACGTGATCGGTGGCCCGGCCGCCTGGGCGGACCAGCTGCAATACCTACTTGAGATGGGGGAACTACCGAACGTCGAGCTCCGGCTCGTCCCGTACCGCGCGGGCTGGTCACCCATCCTCGTCGGCTCGTTCACGTTGTACGAGTCCGACCAGGCACAGCCCATCGTGAGCCTGGACCTGCATGGCAGCGGCTTGACGCTGCGCACCAAGGAAGACATCGACAAACACCGGCGTGACGCTGAGTGGGCCCAGAAGAAGGCGATAAGCCCGGACGAGACTGCCGGGCATATCGCGGAGGTACTGCAGGAACAGAAGCGGGAAATGCAGGAGCTGGAGCGCGAATGACGATGCGACACGAGCCGGGCGAGTGGTTCAAATCAGGCTGGAGCCCGGAAAAAAGTGAATGCGTCGAGGTGCGACTCGGCGAGGAAACAGGCGTCCGAGACACCAAGGAGCGGGATGGCGGACAGCTGACCGTTGCTCGATGTGCGTGGACCGCGCTGGTGGCAGTCATCAAGCAGGGGGCCCGAACCTGGTGACGGGAGAACCTGCCAAGCCCGTCCGGTAGTGCCTGGTCAAGCGTCGGTATCGGCGAGGGCGCGGTAGAACGAGGCGACTGCGGGGTGTTGGCCGGTGTTCTTGCCTGTTTGATGGTCAGATTCTCACGACGTCGGGCATCGGGGCGCCTTTGTCTCGGAGTGCGCTGACGAAGAGCACATCGTCTTCGTCGATCACTTTGGGCCAGCCGTCGTGGTTGCCGTTTGCGGCGGTTTACTGGGTTTCGAAGGTTTTCTCGCGGATGTAGTCACAGTCGAAGAACTCGGTCTCACCATCACCGCCGGCCGGATCCTCGTGCTGGACTGGATCGGGCCGCACGGTCCCCGGGACGACCAGCTCGTGTTTATCTTCGACGGCGGCACGCTGACCGGAGAACAGGTGGCGGACCTGCGTGTGATCGATCCGGAAATCAGCGAGTTCGCCCTGCTGGAGACAGACGAAGCCGCCCGAAGACTTCGCCCGGACATGGCTGAGCGCCTGTCCCGTGCCCAGCAAGCATTGTCCAGCGGCTCCACTGACTATGCCGAATAGTCGGCTGTTCGTGCAGCCGCGGCGACGTCAGGTCGGCACAACGGTGATCGTAAGCAACGCCCCGAGCAGGAGGAACGGTCCCATCGGGAGCAGCGAGTCCCGCGACCTCCGCTGGGTTACGCGAAGAATCAGCCACACCAGACCGGCTGTGAACCACCCGAGGACAGTGGCCGTCACGAGCGCTGACCAGCTCAGCCAGCCGAGCGCCAGCCCAAGCAGGCCGCCCAGTTTCACGTCGCCTGCCCCCAATCCTCCCCCCGAAGCCAGCGCGAGGGCCAGGTAGAACACGGCGATGATCGCCATGCCGGCCAGCGCGCGGAGGAAGTCCGGCCCACGGGAGTACAGGATCGCCGAGGTCACGAGTAGCGCGCCGACGAGGGCGACGCCGGAATAGACGAGCACAGTCGGCAGGCGTTGCTCAATGAGATCGATCCAACCGAGCGTGACGCCGACTGCGGCGAGGACGCTGTACGGCAGCAAGTCGAACTGGTGATCGAAGCGCCAGGCGAGAACGCCGAACGCGAGCGCAGTCAACAAGGTGGCCCCGGCTCGCACCGCCCTCAGATCGGGCCTGGCAGTCGTGAGCAAGCTGAAGGAGATGGCGGTAAGCGCGGCGCCCACAAGGAGTCCCACACCCGCCCACGCTGTGATGAACGCGGCGGACATTCAGCCAAAACCATTACTGATAACGTTCAGTAGTCGAAGCGACATCGCCCCACCCCCGGAAAGTCGCTGGTCTGACTCCCAGTGTTACCCCGGTCAACCTCAGACGGTGACTGCCGTAGCCCGAAAGAGTGAAGATTTACAGAAAAGCCTTTCCGACTTTAAAGTCAGTCGCCTACACACTTTGCAGTCAGTGGGGGTCCATGGTGTAGACGTGGTATGTATCACGAAAAGATAGACGATCTTCACTGATGTCAGGGGGTGGGGTGTGGTAGCTCGCAAGGTCGTAGTCGGAGGCGGGTACCGGGCCACGGAGGTACTCGCGCTCGGATCCGTGCTGGTGGTTATCGCCGCCTGCGGTTCCGGTACGGCGACCAGCCCACCGACCGGCTCGACACAACCGACCGGACAGATCACGCCGACCTCGGCTCCGCCGAGCACGGCTTTGTCCGTTGTGGATAGGGCCAAACAGGATGCCCTCACGTCGTACCGAGGCATGTGGCAGGACTTCGTCTCCGCTGGGATCACATCGGACTGGCAGTCGCCGAAACTGGGACAATATGCGACCGAGATCGCGCTGACGAACATGTCACGGTCCTTATACGCCGACCACTACAACGGCCTGGTTACCAAGGGTGAACCCACGTACGAGCCCGCGGTGTCCTCTGCCGCTCCTCCTGACAACCCGAACAAGATCGTGATCACGGACTGCTCCGACGATTCGCGCTGGTTGAAGTACAAGGCCGCCACCGGGCAGCTCGCCGACGACACTCCGGGCGGCCGACACCTCATCAACGCCATCGTGCAAAAGCAGGCAGACGGATCATGGAAGGTCTCGGAGTACGGCGTCCACGAGGCGGGGACATGCTGAAACTACGAAGCGTCTCAATCGTGGCGGGACTGGTGGTAGTCGGCGGCATATGCGGTGTGGCTCCGGCGCTCGCTGACGGCGGCTACGGCGACACCACGTGCAATCAGATGCCCGCTCCGATCTGCGACCTTGGCGCGGGCAAGGGTGACGACAACGCCAAGTCGGGAAACCCAGGCAACGGCAACAAGCCGGGCCGTCCGGGTTCTGGCAACACCGGCAACGGCAACAGCAATCCCGGCGACACAATCGTCGGCGGGAACTCAAACCTGGCGAAGTGTTCCTACGTGAAGAGCGACTACCAGCCGCCGCCCGGCGGCATGGTCACCGTCGCCTTCACCAAACCGCTGAACACGGGCGGCGCGACCGCGCAACCCGCTGTGTTCACGCGCCGGGCAGCGGGTGGTGTGGTGCTCGCACAAGCCGCCCAACCAGCACAGGGCCAGCAAGGTGCTTGGTACGTATGGCAATGCTCGACGGCGGGCGTCACCGACGGGTTGTACCGGCCACCGGTGTGGATGGCGGATGGACAGCAGCCCGGAGCGGCGCAGTTGCCCTCACCGGCCGAGTTGGCGCAGATGGCGCGCAAGCAATTGCGGCTACCGACGCCGACGATCGCGGTGAACCCCTCCGGTGACCAGCTGGTGAACCTGCCGACATGGATGTGGTTGTCGAGCGGCTGGGGGCCGGTATCGGCGACGGCCTCGGTGCCGGGCGTATCGGTGACAGCGACCGCTACGCCGACGTCGGTGACGTGGTCGATGGGCGACGGCAGCACGGTGACCTGCACCGGTTCGGGCACGCCGTTCCGGGTCGGCAGCGACCCGAAAGCGGCGTCGCCGGACTGCGGTCACACCTACCGAAACTCGTCCGCAAAGCAAACGGGGCAAGCGTTCCCGATCGCCACGACGGTGCACTGGACGGTCACTTGGGCCGGTGCGGGTCAAGGCGGCACGTTCCCGGACTTGACCACGACCGGCGCCGCAGCCTTCCGCGTCGCGGAAGCCCAAGCCCTCAACAACGGCGGCGGATGACCCTCACTGGGCTCCATCTCCCTTCATAACAACACAAACAGCAACTCGTCCATCCGCTCGCTGGCAACCTCGGCGACGCGGCGCACTACCCCCATGCCAAGAGGAGGTACCGGCGTGACCAACAACATCACGACCCAGGCCCGGCCCGGCACGTCGGCCGGCGGTCCCTGGGTTGCGGACGGCAAGAAGCCCGCGTCGCGGCTGCGCGGAACGAAACGGCGACGCAGCATCCCCCACCTACTGCTGGGTGCTCTGCTCGTGCTGGCTTGCGCCGCCGCGTTTCTGTTGGTGTCGCTGAACTCCGGGAACAGGCAGTCCGTTCTGGCGTTGGCGCGGCCGGTAGCGGTCGGGCAGGTGTTGACTACACAGGATCTCAAGCAGGTCAACATCGCCGTCGATCCCGGAGTGTCTGTTGTGGACGCGGGCCAGGCCACCAGTGTGGTAGGTAAGACGATGTCCGCGAGTCTGCCCGCCGGTGCGTTGCTGACCCTGGACGCGGTGAGCGGAGCCGGTGTTCCCATGGCGGGGCAAGCGATCGCGGCCTTGTCGTTGAAAGCCGGGCAGTTCCCGGTAGAGGTGTCGCCAGGCACCCACGTGTCGGTGGTGTTCGTGCCCGGCCAGTCTGGCGCCGCGCTGGCCAGCCCGCCGACACCGGACTCCACCACGGTGTGGCCGGCGGTAGTCACTAGCGTGACCTTGCCGCCGAACCAGCAGGTCACGGTGGTGTCGGTGCAGCTGAGCCAGGCCGCCGCCCGCCAGATCGCCGCCGTGCCCGCCGGTCAGTTGTCGATCGTGATGCTTCCAGGAAGTGGTCAGTGATGTTGGTGGCGGTGCTGTCGGTGAAAGGGTCGCCTGGGGTGACCACGTTCTCAGTCGCTCTGGCCGCGCGCTGGCCCGCTCCGGCGCGCGCGTTGCTGGTGGAGGCCGACCCGTCCGGCGGAGACATCGGGACACGGTTCTCGTTGGAGTCGACGCCGGGACTAGTGAGCTTGGCGGTTGCCGCGCGGCGCAGCGACGACCCGGCGCTGCTGTGGCAGCACACGCAAGCGCTACCAGGTGGGTTGCCAGTGGTGGCCGCGCCGCCAGACGCCGACCGCGCGCGGGCAGCGCTGTCCGCGCTGGCCGACCCGAGCACGGGCGCGGGCGTTCTGCGCACCGCCGCGAGCGCGCCAGACAGCGTGGTGATCGTGGACTGCGGCCGGATCGACGCCGGGTCTCCCGCGATGCCGATCGTGCGCTCGGCCGACGCCATGGTCATGCTGACCCGTGCTCACGCCGACGACCTCGCGCACCTGGCCCGCCGGCTGCCGGCGATCGGCCGCTGGACCTCACATCCGGCAATGCTGCTGGTCGGCGAGGGGTACTCCACAACAGAGGTCACCCGCGAACTCGGAGTACTGCCGCTGGGCCGCGTTCCGGACGATCCGCACGGAGCTGCTGTGCTGTGCGGCAGGCCCAGCACGCTGCGGTGGGGCCGCAGCGGACCGGCCCACTCGGCACTGGGGCAGGTCGCGCACAAGGTCGCGACGGTGCTCCTCGCCGAACAGGCCCCGCTCGCCGCGCTACCGCGGCGGGAGCCCGCCGAAAACCAGGCGACGCCGGTTCTGCGAGCGGTGCCCGGCGTCCCTGCCAACGCCGTCTCGGCCAACGGTGTGCGTCTCGCACCCACACCGCCGCACCACGAGAACACGTCGCGGGGAGGGCAAGCATCATGACCTATCCGCCCAACGGCTATCCGCCACCGGTACCCCTGCGCCCCCATCAGCAGCAGGGGCAGCAAACGGGCTGGCACCCGGCGAAAGTGTCCGGTCACCCCGGTTGGGCAGCGCCAGCCCAACAGCCGGGCCAGATCGGCTCCCCGCAGCCGCACACAGCACCGAACAGCGAGTACCCAGCGCAGGCATCCGAGGCCGTCGGGCGGCTTCGCCAGCACCTGCGGGACACGCTCGGCACCGAGCTGCCGCAGCGGGTGGATGCCCAACAGCGGCGCACCAGCGCCCCGGTCACCAGGGAAGCCCGTCGCGAGCTGGCACGGACGATCCTGGATGACGCGGTCCGGGCGCACAGCGAGAACGAGCTGATGGACAACCGCTCGTTGGTCGGCCGCGACGTGGAGCAGCGAGTGATCACCGAGGTCATCAACGAGCTGTTCGGGATGGCTGGTCTGCAGCCGTTGCTGGACGACCCGACGGTGGAGACGATCAACGCGAACCGCTTCGACCGGGTGTTCGTGCAGTACAACGACGGCCGCCGGGCGCGGGTGGCCCCGATCGCCGGGTCGAACGAGGAGCTGACCGACCTGGTGCGGTTGCTGGCCGCTCGCGCGTCGAGCCAGGAACGCCGCTTCGACTACGGCTCCCCGGCGGTCAACCTCCAACTCCCCGGCGGGGAGCGGTTGTTCGCGGTGATGGGCCTGACCGCGGGCGGCGTGACCTCGCTGTCGATCCGCCGGCACGGCTACCTGACCGTCACGCTGCCCGAGCTGCGCGCTCGCGGCACCATCGACCCCGGCTTGGAGCAGTTCCTGCGCGCGCTGGTGCGGGCGCGCAAGAACATCCTGATCACCGGCGGCACCGGCGCGGGCAAGACCACCCTGTTGCGGGCGCTCGCCTCCGAGATGGAGGCGTTGGAGCGCATCGTCACCATCGAGGACGCCTTCGAGCTCGGCCTGGAACTCGACCCCGACGTCCACGCCGACGTGACCGCCTTCCAGGCCCGCGAAGCCAATGTCGAAGGCGAAGGCGCCATCTCCCAAGCCGAACTCGTCCGCTGGGGCCTGCGGATGAGCCCGGACCGGGTGATCGTCGGCGAGATCCGGGGACCGGAGGTCATCCCGATGTGCAACGCCATGTCGCAGGGCAACGACGGCAGCATGGCGACCCTGCACGCCAGTAGCTCGAGGATCGCGTTCACCCGACTCGCCTCCTACGCCGCCCAAGGTGTCGAGCGGCTTCCGCTGGAGGCCACCAACCTGCTGGTCGCCTCGGCCGTGCATTTCGTCGTGCACCTGGCCCGCGGCACCGACCGCGCGACCCGCGTCGTGTCCTCGATCCGCGAGGTCGTCGGCTCCGACGGTCCCCAGGTGATCTCCAACGAGGTCTACCGGCCCGGTGCGGACCGCCGCGCCCGCCCGGTGGCCGGGGCACTGCGCACCGACACACTCGACGACCTGGTCGATGTCGGCTTCGATCCCGGTGTGCTGGAGCAGCCCGAGGGCTGGTGGCCGCGGTGAACGTCACGATCAGCGCCACCACTGCCCTGGCCGCGCTGCTGGGCGTCGGAGTCGGCGTCGGCGTGCTGCTGATGATCATCGGCTGGCGTGGCGTGGACCCGAATCGGCCTCGCCGTGCGCTGTCTCGCCGCAGTCAGACCGCGCCGCGGGATCAGCGCCAGGCGCTGCGGATCGGTCTCGCGGTCGCCGTCGGTGTGCTGAGCGGGGTGGGGACCGGCTGGGTCGTCGGTGCCGTGCTGGCCGGGCTCGCGGTCTGGGCGCTGCCCCGCGTGCTGGGCCGCGACCCCGAGCACGGCCGCCGGGTCGCGCGGATCGAGGCGATCGCGACCTGGACCGAAATGCTGCGCGACACGCTGTCGGCGGCGGCAGGGTTGGAGCAGGCCATCCTCGCCACCGCGCCACTCGCGCCGCCGGCCATCCGCGGCGAGATCACCGACCTCGCCGCCCGGATCGAGAACGGCGATCGCCTCGCGCCCTCGCTGCGCCACCTGGCCGACCAGCTCGCCGACCCCACCGGCGACCTCGTGATCGCCGCACTGGTGCTCGCCGCCGAGCAGCAGGCCCGCCAGCTCGGCGACTTGCTCGGCTCGCTGGCCCATACCGCCCGCGAACAGGCGTCCATGCGGATGCGGGTCGAGGCCGGGCGTGCCCGCAGCCGGACGTCGGTGCGGGTGATCGTGGGCACCACCTTGTGCTTCGCCGTCGCCGTAGTGCTGCTCAACCGGCCGTACTTGTCCGCCTATGACTCGGCTGCAGGGCAGATCGTCCTGCTGGGCATAGGAGTCCTGTTCTCGCTCGGGTTCGTCTGGCTGGTGCGCATCGCGAAGGTCACCGACCCCGACCGCTTGCTGTCCCTGACCGCTGACACCACCGCGGGCCAGGCTCCGCTCGTCGTCGAGAGGCAGGTGTGACCACCGTGATCACCGCACTCGTTCTGGGAGCTGGGCTCGGCGTCGGCCTGTGGGCGCTGGCGGTGTGGCTGTTCCCACCCCGTCCCGCCCTCGGCGCGGTGCTGGCGCGCAGCACGACGACGCCGGCGCCACCACCGATCTTGGCCACCGAGGACACCGGCTGGGCCGCCAGGCTCGGCCGCCCGTTCATCGCGCCGCTGCGCGCGCTCGGCCTGCCCAGTTCACGCCTGGCCCGCGATCTGACTGTCATCGGGCGACCGGTAGCGACCCACCTGGCGGAGAAGGCGACCCTCGCGATCGCCGGGCTGCTCGCGCCGGTGCTGCTGCAACTGCTGCTCGCCCTGGCCGGATTGTCGTTGGGTATCGAGTTCCCGATCATCGCCGGGCTCGTGCTCGCCGCTACCGGGTTCCTTCTGCCCGACCTGCAGGCCCGCTCGGACGCGGCGAAGCTGCGCACCGGGTTCCGGCACGCCCTGTCCGCCTACCTCGACCTGGTGTGGATCGCCCTGGCCGGGGGCGCCGGGGTCGACAGCGCGCTCAACGACTCGGTCACCATCGGCCGCGGCTGGGCGTTCGAGCAGATCCGCCGCGCCCTGGACACCGCCCGCCTGACTCGCACGACGCCGTGGGCCACGCTGCGCCAGCTCGGCGAGGAACTCGACATCACCGAGCTGGCCGAACTCGCCGCCTCGGTGAGCTTGGCCGGCACCGAGGGCGCGAAGGTCCGCACCTCGCTGGCGGCCAAGGCCGGTGCGCTGCGCACCCACCAGATCACCGCCGCCGAAGGCGACGCCCAGGCCGCCACCGAACGCATGTCGCTGCCGGTGATGGCGTTGTT
Organism: Amycolatopsis sp. H20-H5; assembly: GCF_035828755.1. NCBI lineage: Bacteria > Bacillati > Actinomycetota > Actinomycetes > Pseudonocardiales > Pseudonocardiaceae > Amycolatopsis > Amycolatopsis sp. H20-H5. The sequence continues at coordinate 48,376 of NZ_JAYMZS010000008.1, forward strand.
CCTGGGCTTCTTGGCGTTCATCGCTTACCCCGCGCTCACGCAAGTCCTCAATGGCTTGTGAGCTCGGGCTCGTGGAAAGGGAGGAGAACCCGATGCACCCCTACCTGGAGGCATTGTGGACAACGCTGAAAGCACGGTGGGAAATCCTGCGCCGGGAACCCGAGGCCGGGTACTCGACCGAGACTGTCCTGGTGACCGCGCTGCTGGTGGTGGCCGCGTTGGCGATCATCGCGATCATCATCGCGAAGGTCACCGCCAAAGCCACCGGCATCACCCTGTAGCCGTGATGCACGGGACGCAGGCGCACCCGCAGCGCGACTGTAGGGAGTCATCGAAGTTGGCATTTGGGTTGCCTTGTTGGCATTCGGGTGGCATGTGGTCGCCAAGTTGGCATTTCCTGAGCGTGTTGCCAACGGCTTGAGGGACAGCGGGTCAACTATCTCGGCCCATGAAGACCGGAAACGTGCAGTTGACCTACAAGGACCCCGCAGGCGCAGTGCAGGAAACGGAGTTAGCAATGGCGCGAACAACTGACCTGGCAGGCGGACAGCCCTGGCGGCGATTCCGCTGGCATCACGGTCAAGCGCACTACTCCGGCTGGTATTGGTCGGCGACGATGGGCAAGCACGTGGTGTACGAGAGCCGTTTGGAGCTGGCTCGACTGCTGCTGGCCGACTTCGATCCCCGCGTGGTTTCGATTGCGGCGCAACCGTTTCACATCACAGAGCATCAGGTGGGACGAACTCGCAGGCACGTACCGGATTACCTGTTGCTGGACCAGGACGGTCTGGCGACCGTGGTGAACGTCAAACCGGCTGACCTGCTGGCCAAGCCGAAGATAGCCGCGGCGCTGGAGTGGGCGGGAACTGTGTTCGCCGACAGGGGCTGGCGTCACGAGATCTGGTCGAGCGCGCCCACGACGGTCCTGGCCAACGTGCGGTTCCTCGCAGCCTATCGTCACCGCGATCGGGTAGCTGTCGACGTGCTCGCCCGCGTTGAGGACACCGTCGGCGAACCGGTGAGCCTGGACGAACTGGAAGCCTTCTGGCCGCGCCAGTCCGGTGAAGTCCGCGCGGCGGCGCTGCATCTTCTCTGGCGTGGTGTGTTTCGGGCTGACCTGTCGTCGCCGCTGTCGGGCTCGACCATGCTGGGGCGTGCCGCATGAGTGAGCATCGGAATTGGACGGTCACGGTCGCTGATGGCACCCGTCTGGTCTACGACGGCGAGTTGTACACCGTGGCCGGGCTGGATGCCGACAGTGTACTGCTGCGGGGGCAGGGCGGTCGCAGCATGCGGATACGCACTGCCACGCTGCTGGCTGATCCGGCGACGCGGATCCTTGGCGCACGCGAAGATCCGCCGACACCGGCCGGGCCTGTGTTGGGAGACCTCGACAATGCCGACCTGGGTGAGCTGGATCGTAGGCTGGGCCACGTTCGTGAGGTCCTGACCGGCTACGTCTCCGGCTACGCCGAAACTGCGGTTGTTGGCGAACCACGCCCAGCTTATGCCCCGTCGGTGCCGCTACTGGACCGCTACGCGGCTAAGGCAGCCGAGCTCGGGATAGGCAGACGAACCCTGCAACGGTGGGTAGCCGCATTCGGGGAGTCCGGGCCAGCCGGGCTGGTGGACGGTCGGTCGACACGGACCGCGAATGTTCTGTCCGGAGTGGACGAACGGTGGCTCGCGATGTGTCGGATCGTGGTGGATGAGCACACCGAGGCGTCCCGGCCAACCAAAAACCTGCTACTGGCGCGGGTAGCCGCGCGGCTGGAGGCCGAGTACGGAACGGTAACGGTAACGCCACCGGGTGTGAAGAAGGCCCGCATGGTGTTGACGGAGCTCACCCGGGGCACAAACACGTTCACCGGCAGCACCAAAGGAAAACGGTCGATCGCGAACCGTCCGGACGGCGTGTATGGGCGGCTGCGGGCGACGCGGCCGGGCGAGTACCTGTTGCTGGACACAACACCGTTGGACGTATTCGCGATGGAACCGCTGACGTTGCGGTGGGTTCGCGTGGAACTCACGGTCGCGATGGACCTCTACTCGCGCGCGATCGTCGGGCTGCGGCTGTCTCCGGTGTCGACCAAGGCCGTTGACGCCGCCATCGTGCTGTTCGAGACGCTGCGCCCGGAATCGCGACAGTCCACAGGAGCCGGGCTGCTGCCCTACGCCGGGCTACCCGACATCGTGGTCGTCGACGCCGAGCAGGCCCAGTTCGGCGCGTCGGCGGTGTCGATGCGATCGCCGGTGTCGCAGGCGGGACTGCCGGAGGTGGCCGCGGAGACCGTGGTGGTGGACCACGGCAAGATCTATCTGTCGCGGCATGTGATGTCGGTGTGCGAACGGCTGGGGATCTCGATCCAGCCGGCCCGGCCACTCACACCCACCGACAAGGCTGCGGTGGAAAGGTTTTTCCGCACCCTGCGCGAAGGTCTGCTGGCCGCGCTCCCTGGTTACAAAGGCCCCGACATTCACAGCCGGGGTGTCGATCCGGAGGGCTGCACCTACTTCTTCGTCGACGAGTTGGAACAGGTGATCCGCGAATGGATCAGCATCTACCACCACCGGCCGCACCGTGGACTGGTGGCGCCGCAGGTGCCCGGCTTGGACTTGTCCCCAGCGGAGATGTTCGACGCCGGTCTTGCCCGTGCGGGACGGCTGCGTATCCCGACTCATCCTGGATTGGTGTTCGATTTCTTGCCCACTTCTTGGCGCACGGTCCAGCACTACGGGGTGGAGATCCACGGGCTGCGCTACAACGGGCCGGCACTGGGCGGCTGCCGCAACCGCACCAGTCCGTTCACCGGCGCGCACGCCGGAAAATGGCCGGTCCGCTACGACCCCGACGACGCCTCCAAGATCTATTTCTGTGATCCGGACGACCGCGAACAGGTCTGGCACGAACTGGCGTGGGAACACGCCGAGGACATCGGCACGCCATTCTCAGCCGAGACCCTGGCCTACGCCCGTCGGTTGGCGCTGGCCTCAGGGCGACACGTCGACGCGCGACGAGCGCTGGCTGAACTGCTGGACCGGTGGGACGCTGGCCTGGTCCGCCACCCCGCGGAACGGCGGATGGCGATCCGTGCCTGCCAGCAACGCCAATCCCGGCTGGACGCAGCCACAACTGGCGATGCGACCGCACAGATCGCCGCGCTGCCCACCGTCGCCGCGATCACCGCTGCCGATGACACGACCACACCAATGCGGGCCGCGCAGGCATCACCGGCCGGCGATGACGACAGCGCCGAGGAATTGGACATCGACAGCGAGGCCGACGAGGTCGACGCCGATCTCACCGATGAGGAGTTCTACGCCGACGCCCTGGGGGTGCTGCCATGAGCCGCGCCCGAGCCACGACACCAGCTGCACCACCGGTGGTGGTGGCTGACGAACGGGACTGGAATCCCTCGACAAAGGCCGGATGGTTCGCGATGGCAGACGCCGCGGGACGGTCTCGACCGCCGGCACGATCCACCGAGCAGATCGCGGCGCTACCCCGTATCGAACGTCGCCGTTACGACGAAGCCCGCGCGCTCTGGCACGCCAACCTCGGGCCGATCCACACCCCCCAACTGGCGGCGGTCTTCGACGAGCTCGACGAGATCGTCGGCAGCAACCGCCAGGATGGGGACAAGGTCAAACCGGCCGCTGTCCTGGATGCGTTGCCGGGTTTGGGAAAGACCACCGCGGCGATGGCGTTCGGACGAGCATTCCACCGTGACCAGATCGATCTCTACGGACCGCTGGTGGAAACTGGCGACGGCGCGTGGCAGCGCATCCCGGTCGTCTATCTCGGGCTGACCTCCAACACCACGATGCGCAGTCTCAACGCGATGCTCTGCAGGTTCTTCGGTCTCCCCGGTGCTGATCGCGGCAACGCCGACCTGCTCGCGCACCGCGCGGCCGAATGTGTCGCCCAGTGCAAGAATCGTCTGATCATCGTGGATGACGTCCACTTCCTCGACGTCAACCGCCGCGACGGCCGTGAAGTCGCCAACCACTTCAAGTGGCTGGCCAACACCTTCCCCGTGACATTCCTGTTCGTGGGTGTCGGACTACGCGCACGGGGGCTCCTCGACGAGGGATTGTTCGGTTCGGACGCGGCGTTCTCCCAAACCGCCCGACGCTGGAATGTACTGGCGTTGCAGCCTTTTGAGATCCGCACCGCGCCCGGACGCCGCATCTGGCGGCAACTGCTGCTGGGCATCGAACGCGACCTCGTGCTCGCCAACACCCATCGCGGCATGGTCGCAACCGACCTGGCCGCCTACCTGTTCGCCCGCTCCAGCGGCCACTTCGCCTCGTTGATGTCGCTGATCAGCCGTGGCTGCTACCGCGCGATCAAGACAGGAACCGAGGCATTGTCGGTCGAACTGCTCGACGCCGTGCGCATCGACGAGGCCGCCGAAACCGCCCGCGGTGAACTGCACGCCGCGCTGGACGCAGGACTGCTGTCCACCCATGCACGCCCGCACGCAACCCGCACCAGGACAACCAACCAACCGCGTCCGGGCAACCGACCTTGCGAGCAGGAGGGAGCAGCATGACACGCCGACTCCCGTTCACCCTCACCCCGTTGCCCGCAGAGCCATTCGGCCTGTGGTGGCACACCTACGCCGTTCGTCTGGGCGTCACCCGCACCGAACTCGCCCACGCCACAGGAGTTCCCGCCGGGCCACCGCCGGGGCCCGGACCTGAGCACGCGGCGGCGATCGCCGCCGCGACTGGATTGACTGACTCGCAGGTCGCCGGAATGTTCGCCTCGCACCGGGTCTGCCCACCTGAGCTTGTTCTGCGGGTCTGGACGCCACAGCCCGTCAGCCGCTTCTGCCCAGGATGCCTGTCGGACGGCCTCAGCTGGCGGCCCGCCTGGGCGCTGCCGCTGACCTTCCAGTGCATGGTCCACCACGCACCGCTAGCCGAACGATGCCCCGCCTGCGAGCAAACGCCGCCCAGTCCCGCGACACCGATCAGGACGACACAGAGCCCCTCGTCGTGTCCGTCCTGCAGTCACGACCTCACCACCACAGCCCCCCAACACACCGGTCTCGGTGATCAGATCACCGCCGCGCAGAAGGTGATTACCACGGCGCTGGAGCGGATGCGTGACCCGGCGGCGACCGCTGAGAACCGGGAAGAGGCACAAGATGAACTGACCGATCTCACCCTCATCGCTGTGCATCTCAGCCACGGCGAAACCGCACAAACGCGCGGCAATGCCCGCCAGATGCCCACTGCCGCGGCCTGGACGGCGGCAGTGGGACTGCTCGTCGCACCGGATCCCTCCTTGTCCCGGCAGGATCCTTTGGGACCAGTCGTCGCGGGCAGTTTCCGCAGGAGGCTTTCGCGCACGATCCCGGCGTCCTGGCACGGCTCCGGCCCGACTCTCATCGCTCGGATAGCCCGAGGCCGGGAAAAGAACCTCACCCCGATTGAACGTATTCGCTACGCCACAACACTTCCCGTCACGACACCTCGTCCGCGGCGCCTCACCGATCCCGCACAGGCCAGGGCGGCGCGTCTTCCCGATCAACTCTGGCCGGCCTGGGCGATCCGGTTGACCGACGACGACTCCTACGACGGCAGCGTCTTCCGCTCCGCGATGGCTGCCGCGCTGCTGCTGCCCCACAGCGACCTGCCGCTCCCTGAGATCACGGACCTGCTGCCACACCAACCCGACGCCAACGGGGTGGCCCACCAGCTCCGTCGGTTGGCGGCAACCCCCGCAGGCGACACTGCACTGCAGATCCTCACCGAACTCGCCCTCGCCATCGACGATGCCGAAATCCCGATCGACTACGCCCGCCGACGCCACCTTGTCGCCCACACCAAGCTGATCGACAAACCGACCTGGACTCGCCTCTGCCGGCAGGCGGGTCTGCACAAAGGCAGAGCCCGGCGCCTAGACCTCGCAGCCCGATACCTCTACGAAACCCTCACCGGCGGGAACCTCGCCACCGCCCCGCATTCCTACCGGCTGCCCACCGGTGCGCCTCGGATCGACTACATCGAGTTCTGCGCCGCCATGCCCGCGAGCCTGGTCACCGCGCTGATCGCCCACGCCGAAAACCTATTGAACGCCGCGGGTATCGACGAACCGTTGTCCTGGCAGCCCCCAACCGAGTGGGTCACCGTCACCAGCTGGCCCGGAGCCGACCCGGATCGCACCGAACCCGCCCCCATCCACCACGCTATCCGCGAGCAGTGGGCCAGAGGCGTCCACAACCACTGGGCACCGACCCGCGATGCCGCTCACGCACTCGGAATCTCCAGTCATCACCTCCGGTATGTCCTGCGCCGGCATCCGGTCACGCACGCCCCCTATCCAGCGGGCAGACCCAAAACCCTCCTCGCGATGACCGCCGAGGGCGGGCTTGGTTACCGCATTGATCCACATCCCGACGATCCCCATCGCGTCTACTACATCGACCCTGCCTGGCTCCGCGAGCAATACATCACGTGGGGTCGGACGCTCGCCCACATCGCCAGCGAAATCGGCTGCCACAGCGGAAGCCTCCGACGTTTCGCCGAACATCACGCAATCCCACGCCGTTCACCCGGCAACGGCACCTGCATCCACACCGACGTCGTCACCGGCCACCCCAGCCATCTCCCTGACCCTCTTCGGAAAGCCCTGCGCGGTCAGCGATCCCGCGATCGACTGGACCGATTTCTCGTCATCATCGAACACCGCAGCCTCGGACAAGCCGCCACAACGGTCCACACCACGCAGCCCGCCCTCACCTCTCAATTGCACGTCCTCGAACGCGCCTGCGGCGGACCGCTATTCCACCGACGCCCCGTCCCGCAACCCCTCGGACCCCTAACCCCGCTCGGAGAGCAGCTATGCCAGCAAGCCCACGACTACCTCAATCAGACCTCGAGCGGATGAGGAACCACAACCATGATCACAGAAAGCGCCAAGTCCAATGCCCCAACACAACCTCGCGGCACGACAAGCCGCCACCGTCGGCGACTATTTCCCCAGGCGACGAGTGCCAAGAAGGCTGCACTGGATGCCAAGTTCACAGACTCCCTACAGCGACGGCGGCGGCGATGGTCATCGTGGTCGTCGACCGCCGTCTGCGCACGGGCGGGTGGGCTGGCGAGGCCGCGTCCGACGTTTGCTGCGCGGTGACCGCGGCGCGGTCAGCGCCGAGCTGGTGATCGCGACGCCGCTGCTTCTGCTGATGCTGCTGATGATCGTGCAGTTCGCGCTGTGGTCGCACGCCACGCACATCGCCCAGGCCGCCGCCTCCCAAGGGCTCGCCGCAGAGCGAGCTCAAGGCGGCACCGCGGCCGCGGGCAGCGCCAGCGCGCAGCAGATGCTCGACCAGCTCGCTCGCGGCCCACTGACCGGCGTTAGCGTCAACTCCGACCGCACCGCGACCGCAGCTTCGGTGCGGATCTCCGGGACAGCAACATCGGTGATCCCGTTCCTCAGTCTGCCGGTGCACGCCGAAGCGGTTGGGCCGGTGGAGAGGTTCGTCCCCGATCTGGCTAGCGGCGGGTGACCCGACACATGACCACGAACTCAACCCGAGCGCGGACAGCCGCCACACGCCCGTCCGATAGCCCAGGACGGCCGCTGGGGTGCGAACGCCGCGGTTGGCGGTGGTGGGTGGTCTGGTGGCGCGCCGACCGTGGCTCCGTGGCGGCGGAAGTCACGATAGTGGCGCCGTTTCTGGTCATGCTGCTCGTGTTCGTCGCCGTGGTCATCCACCGAGGCGTGGATGCCCGGCTGCGGCTGGACGACGCCGCACACCAAGCTGCTCGCGCGGCGAGCATCGAACGCACCGCCGTCACGGCAATCGCGGCGGCGCAGTCCACCGCGGCGAGCGCGTTGTCCTCGGCCGGGGTGAGCTGCGTATCGCTGACCGTGGACACCGCCACCGGCGGTATGCGGCCGGGTGGCACGGTGAGCGTGACGGTCTCCTGCACCGTCGACTTCGGCGACGCGCTGATCCTCGGTGTGCCCGGTCAGAAACGCCTGTCTGCCAACGCTGTCGAGCCGATCGACACGTGGCGCTCGGTCGCGGTGAACGCCTCCGGGGGTGGCTCGTGAGCCGACGGGGGCGTCACGCTCGGCCGACCTGGTGGACTCGGCGAGGGCAGTGGTGGCGAGCTGATGAGGGCCGGGTGACCGCGTTCGTCGTGGTACTTAGCATCGGGATCCTCGCCCTGGCCGGGCTGACCCTGGACGGCGGTTTGGCGCTGGCCGCCAAGGTCAAGGCCAACGGCGAGGCCGAGGCCGCCGCCCGCGCCGGCGCCCAGGCGATCGACCTCACCGCCTACCGGAACAACGGCACCGTGGCACTGGTGCCCGCGATGGCTGTCGCCGACGCGCACAGCTACCTCGCCACCGTGGGCGCCTCCGGAACCGTGACTGTCTCCGGCGACACCGTGACCGTCACCATCACCGCCTCCCAGACCACACAACTGCTGGGCATGGTCGGGATCTCCAGCCTCACCGTGCATGGCGCCGGCAGCGCCCATCCCCAACGCGGCGTGGTGACCATCGACCCATGACCGCACCTTGTCGCTCACACCCGGTACGTCAACGCACAGGAGATCAGGATGGCTACAACGGAAGAAGTCGCTACCACCGACGAGATCGAACGCCGCGTCGAGGAAGCCGACGCTACCCGGCACGCGAAGCGATCCGCTGCGGCACAACAGGTCGGCGAACTCGCAGCGCGCCGGGCCGTCATCGCCGGGCAACTGGGCGACATCGAAGGACAACTCGGCAACGCACTCGCCGCCGCCCACGAAGTCATGGACATCGACGAACTGGCGAGGTTCACCGACGTGCCGGCCGCTGACCTCACGCGATGGCTCACGGCCCGGAAACCGGCCCGCACCAAGCGGAAGAAGCCCGCCGCTGGTGTGGAGAGCGATACGAGCCGAGAGCCGTCCGCGGCGAGGACACCGGCGGTCGGTCAGGTATCCACGCCGCCCGCGTCCGCCGCACCTCGCTCTGGTATAGCGCCCGCGCGTGTCCCCTGCGGAGGTGTCATGACGTCGCTCGGCGCGCGGTGAGCGTCGAGCCAGCAACCCCGTACTGCCAAGGAAATGAGCCAGTCGTGACCGCACCATCGCACCAGCCCCGCCGGGAGCCCACCAGGCCACCGGGCGCGGGCCGCCGGGCCTGGCGGATGCTGGCCGGCGCGGTCCGGTTTCTCGGCCGGGTCCTGCGAGGTCTGATCGCCGCCGCGGTGCTGCTCGCGCTCGTCGCGGGTGTGCCATGGGCGCTGTGGCACTACATCGGCTGGCCGCTCCCGCACCACATTCCCACCTGGGTCGAGGTCCAGGGCGTGCTGCTCGGCCCGATGACCACCACGTTCCTGCTGGACTTCCTCGCCTGCCTGTGTTGGATCACCTGGGCCGCCTTCGCCATCGATGTCCTGCGCTGCATGGTGGACCTGGCACGCAGCGGCGTCGACGCCGCCCGGTTGCCGGACTTCTCCGCCGCCGGTCCAGTACATGCCCTGGCAGGTGTCCTGATCGGCGCGGTCCTGCTGTCGGTGCTGGGCAACCGTCCCACGCCGGCACCGGCCACCGCGTTGTCCGCCGCGCTCGGGACCGGGTCGCAGGTCGTGGCGACCGCCCCGGCCTGGCAGCACCCATCCCACGGCGGCAAGGCGGCAGTCCGCCACGCCGTCTTCGCCACCCAGCCCACCGCAGGTGGTGGCATCTCCACGGTTAACGCTCCCGCGCCTCCAGAGTCGGTGGTCGTGCTCGCACCACAGAACGGGGTGCACGACTCGTTGTGGCGCGTCGCCCAACGCACCCTCGGCGACGGCGCCCGCTGGCCGGAGATCTTCGAGACCAACAAAGGCAAGCCGCAACCGAACGGCCACACGTTCACCAAACCGAGCCTGATCTTCCCCGGCGAGGAACTGGCCCTGCCCGCCGGCGCGACCCTGCCAACCGTCTCGATACAGCCGCCACAGAATCCATCCCCACCGCCGCCACCGTCTCCCGCACCGACAACCACAGCGCCCCCGACCACCTCCCCGCCACCAACGAGCCTCCAACCCTCCACCCCGGCGACACCCGCGCCGTCCACGCCGCAGCAGGCGCCGCCGGCCGCGACCGGCACGAATTCGCAGCCCTCGGCGACACGGGAACCGGGTTTCAGCTGGGGACCGGAGCTGTTCGTCGGCCTCGGGCTGGCTGCCGCGGTCAGCGCTGCGCTGCTGATCGCCCGACGCCGCCACAACAGCCGGTACCGACCCGGCAGCGGGGATCGTGACGACTTCCCCGTGGCGCCGGTGGTGTACCAGCTGCGCCTGGCCCACCTGCGCGCCGAACGGGACGACACGGAGTTCGACCTCGACGAGGACTACGCCGACGAGGGCGAGCGTCCGTGGCGCGTCCCACCTCCGCCACCCCTCGTGGTCGGCGCACCGCAGACCGGCTCGCCCCCGTCACCAGCCCGCGCGCCGGGGCTGGGTGTCCGGGACGGCCGCGAGGTCGCCTTGGATCTCGCGACCGCCCGCGGCCTCGGACTGGTGGGTACCGGCGCCGCGGCGGCGGCTCGCGCGCTGCTGGTCGCCGCGCTCACCGCCATCACCGGCCACCTGGCGACATCGGCCGGGGCGACCGTTGTTGTCCCGGCCGATGACCTGGCCGCTGTGCTCGGACGCGGGACCGCACACGCGCACCTGCCCGCGGCCCTGCACGTCGTCACCGACCTGCACGACGCGCTGGACGCGGCAGAGGCAGAGACCTTGGTGCGCGCCGTGGCCAGCCGCGAGCACACCGAGCTGGGTTCCTGGCCGGCGTTGGTGCTGGTGGCACGCCCAGCGGAGCATCAGCGGCAGCGGCTGCAAGCGGTCTTGGACAACGGCGCGCCGTTCGGCATCACCGGGCTGCTGTTGGGCCAGTGGCAGCCCGGCGTGACCGCCTACGTCCGCGCCGACGGCACGATCTCGGCCACCGGCCCCGGCCTGGGCGAGGCGCTACGCGGAACCCGGATGTTCCGCCTCGGCGACGACGACACCACCGCGTTGCTGACGCTGCTGCGCCAGGCCGAACCCGCCCCACCAGCCGAGGGTCAGGTGGTCGCGCCGCCGGTGCCGCGTCCTCGGATCGTGCCGGCCCACCCCGCCGGCAACCACCGCCCGCCGCCGAGCGAGGTGGACCGGTTCGGGACCGACGTCGCGGACGACGAGGTCGAACTGGAAATCACGGCCGCGGTCGCGCCACCGGCTCCCGCTGACACCGAGCTGGAGATTCTTGCTCCTAGTCGCCGGCCAGCGCCCGGCGTTCGCCTCCGCCGACCGGCCGAATGGCGCGCGCAGCCCGCCGCGCCGCGTGTGTCCGACCACGACGAGAGCCACATCGAGGTCACCGACGAACCGGGACCGACCGGCGAGCACACCACAACCGCGGCCGAGCCGTCGCCGACCGCCACCGCGGGCGGCGAGGCGGACACGGCCTCAGCACCGATCACGGTCACCGTGCTCGGTGGCCTGCGCGTGCACTGGATCCCCGAACCCGACACCACCGGCACCGATGATCAGCTGGCGCGGGAGATCACCGGGGTGTTGCAGCCCAAGACCCAGGAACTGCTGGTGCTGCTGGCGCTGCACCCCGACGGCGCCACCCGCGAGGCGCTCGTCTCAGCGTTGTGGGGCCAGGACCCACCGACCCGCCCGACCAACGCCTTACACACCGCGCTATCCCGGATGCGCTCCGCGCTGGCCACCGCCACCGCCGGCACCGTGACCGACATCGCCTCGGTCGGCAACGGTCGCTACCAACTCGACCCGGCGAAGGTCCATGTCGACTACTGGCGCTTCGCCGACGCGGTCGCCGCCCGCCGCGCCGCCGCCACCGACCACGCGCGCGTCGACGCCTACCGGGACGTGGTCACCAGCTACAGCGGAGCGCTGGCCGAGGGCATGACGAATGAGTGGATCGAGCCCGCGCGCGAGGCGATCCGCCGCGACGCCATCGACGCCGTCGCGGCCTTGGCACGCGCCCTGGTCGAGCAGGATCCGCAGCAGACCTTGGATCTGCTGGAAGTCGCGCGGGCGTTCGACCCGCACAACGAACTGCTCTACCGCGACATCATGCGCCTGCAGGAACGGCTCGGGCTGCTCGACGCCATCCCGCGGACGCTGACCCTGCTCGCCACCCGGCTGGCCGAGGTCGACGGGCAGCCGACCCCGCAGGCGCGGGGGCTGGCCGCCCGGCTGAGCCACCGCCACGACGACGACAACTCCACTGACCCCACGAGGGCAGCCACCCGGCCCCGTGGCCGCAGCGCGGCCAGTTGACGCGATGGCGCCGCCGTGCTCTGAGCCGGGCGATGTCGCTGCGGATCGGGTTGGTGTCCTCCGGTCGTGGTTACTCGTCGTCTTCGTCGTCGGCGATATCGAGCTCGTCCAGCTCGGCAATTCCGGTGAGGGTGACTGTCTCGTCACCATTCCGGCGGCTATATGCCTGAGCCTGCGCGACGAGTTCCGGATGCCCATCAGCCCATCCGACCAGCACCTCGGAAAGCGACAAGAACTCCAGGACTTCCGGCTTCAACGAGTAGACAACCTGGACCGGGAAAGTCTCCGTGCACCGCGTGCGCGTCAAAAGACCCCCTTCAGTCATCTTTTTCAACGTCCGCGCCAAAATGCTATCGTGCAGGACAGCGTGTTTGTCCGACCATTCTTCACCAATGGAATACGAGCTAATAGTGGAAAGAATCTCTTTTCTCCGCATAGGGCCGTCCGCGAGCGTGACCAAGATGGCCGGTGCCCACTTGTCTCCGAACAGATACTTCAGGTCGTACAAACCCCGAAGGAACCTCTCGTCGTCCACCTTCATAGCGCCTCCCCGTGTGCAGTGACCCGGCCCCCTCGCCGCGCCTGTCGTCCCGTCGTTCGGCGGCGCACCCGCTGCACCTGCCACCTACGCGGTCGTGCCTGCTCAGCGCGACCACGAAGCCTGCCACGGCCTCCTCGTGTCGTAGTGATAGAGATCTCCACGTTACGCCGAACGGCGGAAGCAGCCCACCGTATTCCTACTCATTGCGATTTGTAACCGAGTGTCACGCAAAGTAGCCGTTTGGAAGATCACCTGCACGTACAGTGGCTTCCGTTGGGGGTTCATACGGGGGATCATGTTGGGGTTCATACGGGGGATCAGGTTAGAGGACCACCCCCTGCGACCTGCGAAGATGCTGGTCACGGCTACCACAGGGGGATCCGCCGGTATCCCAGACTCGCTTGTCCACAAGCCGGGAGACACATCGGGGCGGGCTGGCTGGCCACTGCTTCCATTGCTGCCCCGTCATCACCCTTCTTTTATATCTCACCTTCACCCCTACCCCCCTTCCCGATTCTTTTATTTCATTTCTTACAGTTCACCGTCGCTATTCCTTGCGCCCCGCCCGAGCATTCCCGTCCGCGACGGCCGGAGCGTGGCCGGATCGTTGACCTGCGGAAATCGACGGAATGGTGGCCGGAATTGTGACCGTACGGACGGCTTTCTATCACTCCGCAACGGCGACGGCAACCATCGCGAAAAGAGTCTTGAAAATGGTCGGCTATTTCTATTGCGCGCGGCGTGTGGCAGAGTCATAATTGAATTAGCACCGGGGAAACCGGAAACAAATCGAATACCATACCCGGCGTGAGCTATGTCCACCAAAGGGGGCAAATTATGGTCCACGTTTACGGCTATTGCGTCGCCGTACATTGCAGCGGAACCGCAACCGCGTATTGCGCCTGCGGTTGGTCGACGACGTGCGGCACCCAGAAGGCCGCTACCGACGCTGTCGAAACGCACAACGCCGAACAAGCGGCGGAGGCACGGCGGTGCGACCTCGCCAAGTTGATCCGCAAGGTGCTAGATCAGAAGGAGCGCGCACGATGACCACGCCAGCCACGCCGACGACCGCCCCGGCGGCATCCGGCACGACGACCCCCGCCACGGCGGGCGGGCGGTTGCCCAACGGCGAACTTCGCCGACGGGTGGCCGAAGTGCTCGCCGCCCGTGGCGGTACGGAGATGACCCCGCGCGACGTCGCCGCCGCACTCGGTGGGAAATCTTCGGGCGCGATCGCCAACGCGTTGGCTGCGCTGACCGCTGGTGGCTACGCCGAACGGACCTCGACCAAACCGGTCCGCTACCGGTCGAGCCCGACCACCGCCGACGCCACCACCTCGCTTGTGGCGGTCCCGTCCGGCACGCCCCGCCGCCCCCGCACGCCCCGCACCACCCCACCCGCCACCGCCAAGACGACACCGCCACCAGCCACCCCGCCGACGACTCGGGCCGTGACCGGTCCGGTGACGCGCCCGAACGGACAGCTTTACCACCCGCGCAAGCTGTCCGGGCTGCCGGACGTGACCGCGCTGCAGAAGTTGCGTGACGCTGGGGTCGCCGCCCTGATGTACGGGCCACCCGGAACCGGGAAAACGTCGGTCGTCGAGGCCGCTTTCGGTGACCTGGTCACGGTTCAGGGCGACGGGGACACCACGGTCGCCGACATCGTCGGCGAGTACACCCAGGCCCCGGACGGCAAGTTCGTGTTCGTGCACGGTCCGCTGGTCCGCGCGATGCACGAAGGCCGGACCCTGTTCATCGACGACGCCACGCTCATACCGCCGACCGTGCTCGCCGTGGTCTACCCCGCGATGGACGGCCGCCGCCAAATCATGATCAAGGCCAACGGCGGCGAGGTCATCGACGCCGCCCCCGGTTTCTACGTCGTGGCCGGACACAACCCCGGCGTGCACGGCGCGGTGCTCTCGGACGCGTTGGCGTCGCGGTTTTCCGTGCAGATCCAGGTGTCCACCGACTACGACCTCGCCACGCAGCTCAAGATCGACACGCGCGCGGTGTCCGTGGCGCGCAACCTGTCCACCCGGCAGGCCAGCGGCGAGGTCCGGTGGGCACCGCAACTACGCGAACTGCTCGCATTCCAGAAGATCGCCGACGTGTTGGGCACCGACGCCGCCGCCGGGAACCTGATCGGCACCGCCCCGGAAGAGGACCGCGACATCGTGGCCACCGTTGTCAAGACCGCCTTCGGTAGAACCGTTGCCCCGCTGGCACTCGGTGCCCGTATCTGACCAACCCCCGCGCCCGACCCGTCCGGAAAGGACACCCGCGATGACCGCGCACATGATCGCCGACCCCGCCGCCACCGGTTCCGCCGTGTTCCCCGCCGCCCCCGGATGGGACGCGCTCTCCGCCGCGCTGACCGCCGAAGTCCCCGCGATCGCCGATCGGGGCGACCTGCTGGTCACCATCGCGCCCGGTGCCGGACACGGTGCCCCGGCGTGTTTCCTGCCCGCCGCCGCCATGATCGAAGTCGACGGTACCCACCTGCACCCGGTCGACCCCGCCACCGCGACACCGCACCGGATGAGCGACCGGAAGCGCTACGCCCCCACCTGGGGCGCGCTGACCCACGAGTGCGCGCACAGCAAACACACCCGGTGGCTCGACGCCGTGCCCGCCGACGCCGACCCCGGCGCGGTCGAGGCCGCCCTGCTGCTCGAAGAGCCCCGGATCGAACAGGCACAGATCCGCCGCCGCCCCGACGACCGGCACTGGTTGCGCGCGTGCGTGAAAACCATCGTCACGGGTGGCATGAAACTCGACGACCCCGCCTTCGCCCCGACAATGACCCCGCGCGACGCCGCCCACACCGCCGCCCTGTTCCTGGGACGCACCGACGGCGGCATCCTCACCCGCGCCGAAACCGCCCCCGTCGCGCGCGCCATCGACACGGTGCTCGGCGCGGAGAAACTCTCGAAGCTGCGGGCGGTGTGGCGTCAGGCGTTCCGCACCGCCGACGACGACACCGCCGCCATGATCGAACTCGGCCGCCAGTGGTGCGAGATCATCGGACCCGACCCCGACACCACACCGCCGCACCTCGCCGACACGTCCGCCACCCCCGACCCGTCCGGTACCCCGTCCCCGCTGGCCGACGCGATCGGCAAGGCACTGGGCAAGGTGGCGCGCGCGGTCGCGCGGGCGACACTTCCGGAGGACCCCGCCGAGATCGCCGCCCGTGCGAAGGCCGCCGCCGACGCCGCCACGAAACAAGCCGACGACGCCGCCCGCAGCGTGTTCTCCGCCGTCGGTGGTCCCCGTGACGGACGCACCGACACGATCGGCACCCGCCCGCCGACCACGGACGAACGCACCGCCGCGCGGGTACTCGGGCGCGCGCTGACCACCGCCGGGGTCCGTGACCGGGTGGCGACCAAAACGACCTCGGCGATCCCACCCGGACGCCTTCGGATGCGCGGGGCGCTGGCCCGCGAGGCGCAACGCGCCGCCGGGGCGATACCGACCGCCGAACCGTTCACCCGCACCACCCGCACCCCAGTCCCGACCCCGCCGCTACGGCTGGGCATCGCGTGCGACGTGTCCGGATCCATGCGTCGCTTCGCGGGTCCGGTCGCCTCGACGGCGTGGATCATGGCCAACGCAGCCGCCCAGAGTCCGGTGCCCGCCGACACCGCCACCGTGATCTTCGGCAACCACGTCCGGCCGATCACCCGCCCCGGCAAGGCCCCCGCCGCCGTGACCGACTTCGCCACCAGCGACACCTGGGAAGCCGTCGACACCGCGATCGACGCCCTCGACGGCGCACTCGGACTGTCCCGCCCCGGTGCCGCGCGGTTGCTGATCATCGTGTCCGATGGCAAATTCCGCGTCGGACCCCGCCAGCAGGGGCAGCGGCTTCTCGACCGGTTACGCGCCACCGGATGCGCCGTGTTGTGGATCACCCCGGACGTCCCGGGACGTGACCCGCTGACCGGGGCGACCGTGCACGTGATGACCGACCCCACCACCACCGCGCAGGCCATCGGCCGCGCCGCCACCACCGCCCTGCGCGCCACCCACTGAACACCCGAAACCGGGACCCATACGCACGCCGTCCGTCCACAAAGGAGCTCACATGATCACCAACGCCGCCAACCGGATCGCCGCCCGGATGCCGCAGCTCACCCTGGACCAACTCGAGCAGGTCGTCCTCGTCGCCATCGAGTGCCTCGACGAGGAAGCGGGCGAGGAAATCGGCCTCGGGGGCGACTACACCGGACCGGCGGTCACCGGTCTGAACACGCTGGCCGAGATGCTCGGCGTTCCCGGCGTCACACCCGCCGATGACCTCGTCGAGCTGTAGCCGACCCCCGCCCGCCGTCCACACCCATCGGCGCGGCTTCCGCCGCCCAACCTTACCGGAGATGACTGTCGATGACCGACACCGACATCGCGACCGTCGGCGACCTGATCGCCGCCCTTCACCAGTACGACCCGACCACCCCGGTACGCCTCGCCACGCAACCCGGCTACCCGCTGGAGAACCTTCTCGCGCGGGTCGCGTGCACCCCGGACGACGCCGAGTACGAAGGCCCCACGCGCACCGACCCGCCCGTGGTGTGGCTCGGTGCGGGCGAACAGGTCGGGTACCTGCCCGCACTCGCCGCCAACGCCCTCGGGTGGTCGTGATGACCACCACCGCGTCGGAATCGCCGCCGCCGTGAGCAGTTGAACAGCCGCCGCAACCCGCCCGCACGCCAGGAGGACTTCGTGATGGCCAGCAACGACCTCGGCACCACCGCACCGACCAACCACACCTTCCCGCCCGAGACTGTGCTACTCGTTCCGGCACCGCCTCCCGCCGTCCCACTGCGTCCCCCCGCCGGGGCGTGGGGGCTGGTCGTGGTGGCGGTACGGACCACCGACGCCACCGCCCCGGACCCTGCCCGCACCGACACAGCCGACCTGTTGGCGGGGGTGTGGCTGCCTACGCGACCGCCCGCGCACCTGCACACCGGGGATGTCGTGGTGCGCCTGCAGTCTCCCTACACCAGCTCTCCGCGCAACCCCGACGACCCGACACGGGCCGACGTCGTCGTCCTCGCCGCCGATGAGGGCGAATGGCGCACGATCCGTACCTGGACACGGTCGATCGGGGCGCGCTGGCCACACGAGGCCGCCCCGTCGGTGCTGTGGCAGATGCGCCACCTCGCCGACGCCGCCTTCAACGCCGCCCAGTCGGCGACGCTGGCCGGGCCGGTCGCCGCCGCCTTGCCCCCAGAAGTCCTCTCCGCTCGCCTCGCCGACGAGTCCGCGGCCTCGCCGGCGCCTCGCCCGCCGGATGCCCTCGCCGAGCTGATCGAGGCCGGGCTGGTCGAGGTGGGCGAGCAGCTGGTGTGGAACGGGCACACCGCCATCGTCCGGGAAGGCGGTGTGCTGCACAACGGCGGACCGCACGAGTTCGCCGTCTCCACCGTCACCGTGCTGGCCACCAGCCTCGCGGGCTACACCGTCAACGGCTGGCACCTCTGGCGACGTGCCCGCGACGACCGCCCCCTGTCCGAACTGCGCACCGCACTCGCCACCCACTGAACCCCGGCAAACCCACCGACACGACGGAGAACCGCCATGACCGCCTCAACCACCGAACGTGACCAGGACGCCGGAGCCACCTCGACCCGCTACCACTACACCCGCGTCGTCGAGATCGCCGGACGCACCGTCCGCGCCCGCCTCGAGCGCGGCGTCTACCTCAACCACAGCGGTGCCGTCGCCGAGGTGCTCACCGACCAGACGGACTGGTCCACCCTCGCCGCCGACGACCTCACCAACTGGTGGCACGACACCCCACCCCCGAGCGTGGACGTCGACGCCGCCGCCGTCCTCGGCCCGCTCGCCGAGCGGCTCCTCCATCACGCCGCCGAGATCCTCGCCGCACCGCCTCCCACCGTGACGTTGTCACCCCACCTCTACCGCGCGGTGAGCGCGTTGCTGGCCACCAGCAGCGGCTACAACGCCGAATGCCGCATCGACCCGAACGACATCACGTGGGCAACCGACAACGGCGGAACGCTGCACATCTTCGAGAACCCCGACGGCAGCGTCACCTTCACCAAAGCCCACCGCGACGAATGCCCCTTCGTAGCAAGCAAAGGCGGTCAGGACTGCGACGACGAATGCTACTTCGACCTTCCGAGCCGGATATAGAAACGCCTCACACCACAGGAGATCAACCATGACACCCTACGACGTTCCCGAGACCGTCATCCGGCGCTTCACGGAGAACGGCTGCGAGGTGACCGCGATCGTCGCCGACCCCGCCGACGCGCAACAAACCTTGTACGGCACCGTCACCCGCGACGGGGCACTCGTCGGCAGCTACTACTGCGCCGACCGCGTCCGCCAGTCCGACTGGCACATCGTCACCGCACTCGGCGTTCCGCTCGCCCTCGACAGCCAACCCGTGAACCCGGTCTCCGAAGGTGCCGCCATCCTCGTGCTGACCACCATTCTCACCGCGCACGACGGTGCCGAAGTCGAACAACGACTCCGCGACGCGACCCGCACGCCACGGTGGTGACCACCACCGCCGACTTCTACGACGGGCACGGACCGCGCGCCGTCTGGCTCGGCTCACTCCAGGGCGACGCCGACCCCGTCACGGTGCGCACCGTCGCCTGTGGACGACTGATGCTGAACGCGACCGACCCGCTCACCTACGCCGACGCCGTGACCGACCTGCTCGACGTCTGGGCCGACGAGGACCACGGGCGCGGCTACCACCCTCGCGACGGCTGGCCGTGGTTGTGGCCGGACAGTCACGACACGGACTGGGTGTTCACGTTCACCCACGGTCGGGTGTGGATCACGACCGGACGCGCGTGGCTGCGTGTCCACCAGCGAGTGTCGCAGTAAAACCAAAAGTCAGCGATCTCCTCCCTACGAGCACACAGGAGTGCACCGATGTCGGAAGCCGTTTCACCCGAGCCTCCCACCGCGCGCCAGACCATGTCCGCCGCCGAACACTGCTCGGCCGCCCAGGACGAGTTCGCCAACGCGCAACGCCTCTACACCTCCGACCCGGACGAGTACCGCCGAGCCATGGAGTGCGCGGCGATGCACCTGCGGATCGCCGAGGTGATGACTCAAGGGTCGTCGCTGGTCACCGAACTCGCGATTGCCGAGACGAACCCGGCGTGGAAGCCCCTCCGGATGAACGCGTCGCATGAGGCCACAGCGTGGAACGAACTTCTCGGACGAGTCCAACGATGAACCCGACGGACACAGGAGGCGCAATGAACGACCGCAACGACAGTGCCGACGACCAGCAGCTCCGCCTCCTGGACTTCGAGGCGACCTGCCCGGACTGCGCCGTGGCCGTCGGCGAGGCACACGAATACGACGAATACGACGGCGGGTGTGACGTCGCGCGTTGCCTGGTGACCGGGCTGCAGCGGCTGATGTGCGATCTTGACCACGACTGCGGGCGAGACGTCTGGTCCGGGTGGTGGCCCGGCTTGGTCGACTGCGAGCAACTCGGCTGGATGATCGGCCCCGGTCTCCCCAACCTCAACCGCCTCTACACCGAGGCGACCTGGGATCCCGCACGGTGCACATGGGTGAAGCCCGTCTGACCGGGGTCACGCTAACCGCCCCGGAGGGATCGAGAATGACCCGTCGACTTGGCTTGGCGCGACGGGCGACGCCGAGACGGACCGCCGTGCTCTCCGCCGCCGACCGGAATGGCTACGAGGTGGCCGTCGCCACGCTGCCTGCCCGCCAGCGCACCGCCGAGGTCAGCGTCGTCACCGCAGTCGGCCCGGACGGCACGGCGGGCTGCGTTCACCGTCGTCGACGTACCGGCTTGCCTGCCGATCCCGATCAGAGCCCACCTTGCCCGCCGGCCCTTACCTCGCGCACCGCGGGCGAGGTCGCCCTTCACCGTGGCCGAACCCCTCGCCGCCCCAGCGATCCGCGAGATCATGCTCGGTGTGCTGTAGCCCGGCCCCGCTCGTGGCCTGCACGTGCTGCCCGCCGATACCCCGTTCGCCCTCGATGCGTGTGGTGACCGCGCTGCGGTTCGTGCCCGACGCCGACCGCTACACCGAGGGCATCAACCCTGACCACGCTCGTGAGCTGCGGGATCCGTCGCCGACGTTGCCGCACTGGCAATCACCGCCCACCGCACCCACTAACCGCACCCGTGGTCACCGCGCTGACCCCCGAACGACAAGGTTCCCATCATGGGTTTCACCGGTTCGCTCATCCTCGCCCGCACCCCGGACTCGCTGATCGACCTGCTGGCCCCGCACGAGGCGGAGCTCGTCGGCCGCCGCGACGACCACTGGCAGCTCGCCGCCGTCACGGAGGACTCCCCGGACATACCCGGGTTGTCCGCCGCGTTGGTCGAGGTCACCGCAGCGCCCGTGTTGATCGCGGTCGTCAGCGACAGCGACACCGCGCTGCTGCTGGCCGACGGCCCCGACGGGCATCAATGGATCACCGTGCTCAACGCCCCGGCCGACAGCGCGGGCCGCGCAGCGGTCGCCGACACCAGGGCGATGACGGCGATCACGCAAGCCGCTGTCGCGTGGGCCGCCAAAGCCGGGCACACCGTCGCCGCCGATGCCGTCCTGGCGGCGTTGTGCGAGGCCGATCGCGATAACCGCGCCGCCGACCACGCGTTCAGCGACGCCCTAGACGCAAGGGACTTCGCGGCGACACACGAGGTTGTGCGCAACCAGATCCCGTTCATCGAGGTGTACGTGCTGCGGGTACTGGCCACGCTCGGGGTCGCCGTGTCAGTCCAGGACACCAGTTCCTGGTGGGCGCATCTGGCCAATCAAGCACAAACGCCGTCCCCGTATCCCGCAGATCTGCCGACCGGATAGCGACCGGACGCGAATGTGGCTGTGTCCCAACGAAATTCCGTTGGGACACAACCACATTCCCATGTAAGGATGTTATTTCGTCGGTGCGGGGGCAGCCTCCTGCTCGGACGGGGCGAGCGCGAACCGCCTCGGCTTGTCCTGCGTCTTCGCCGCCACGCCGCCCTCGACCAGCTTGTCCAGCGCATTGCTCACCGCACCTGAGGACTTCCCACCCAGCGCGTTCGCGATCGCGGTGGGACCGAACTGCTCGCCGGGGTGGTCGCGCAGGTAGTCCTCGACCATCCCGCGCAGCCCACCGGGTGCCAGCCGAGTGTTCTTCTCGCTCGTCGCGTCCGCGCCATCCTCCGTCGGCCTGTCGACGTCGGTCGCCTCGCCGTCGGCGGCGGGCTCATTCACGTCGGCGACGACAGGCTCGGCCTCCACGCGGTCGGCCTTGTCGGTCTCGACCGGGTCCTGCGCGTCATCGGCTGCGGTGTCGGTCGGCGTGGTGTCCGTCGGGTCGACGGGGTCGCCCTCAACGTCCGTGGCGTCGTCGGTGGCGGGCGCGTCCGGGACAACCGGAACGACCACGGGTGCGTCCGGTTCGGTGTGCGCGGTGTCCGTCGTGTCGCTGTCCTTTGCCGCATCGGTGCCGACCGGGGCCAGGTCGGGCTGGGTGGTGTTGACTTCGGTGATCGCCCACAGGTCGGCGGCGCGTCGACCAGCCTCGGCGATTCCGGCGGTGCGCGTGACGCTTCCGTCGTTCGACCACGTGACGAGGATCTTCTGCGCGGTCGACTTCCCGATTTTCGCCGCGACGGACAAGTCGGCGGCGGTCCTGTTCCGGTCGACGCGCAGCACCTTCCACAGCCTGTCTTCGGCGTCCGTGCGGACCTTCGCGGCGACAGTCTGTTCAGGAACTGACCGCAATGTCGGGGCGGATCCGGTCGTGCTGGCGGTGGTACGGGTTGTGCGGGTGCGGGTCTTGCTGGACATGACATCCCTCGATTCGCGTTCGTGATCGGTGGCGGGTGGTCATGCCCCGGCCGGAGCGGGTGTGGCCCCCGGTGCGCTGCCGGTGTGTTCGGGCTACACGACTATGGACGCTTCCTTCAGCCCATGAAGTCAAGCGGGTTCGGCAAACAAGACGTCTGTCTTGTGTAGATGGTGGCGGCGCGGACCTGGGAATCGTTGCGCCACACGGATCCACTTCGCGCGCATAGCGCAGGTGCCCGTTGACAACTAGGCGTGCACGAAGCGTCCATACATGTCGGCCACCCGGCCCGCCACGCCCGTAAACCGAAGGGGCGCATAGACAATGACGACCGACCACGACATCCAGGAACCAACCCCATTGGCCCCCGGCGCGGCCGTAGACGTGTCGCGACCCGAACCCCCACCCGATCGCACCACCGCGAACACCGGGGTGTCACAGCCGGACGACGAGGCGATCATGCGGGCGTGGGAAGGGCTGCCGCCGGACACGATGATCCTCGCCCCGGCATTCGGCCCGCCGCCGATGCGAGGCCCCGACGACGTGTGGGCGTTGCTCGTGACGGCGGTCGACATCATCGGCGACGCCGACCCCGACCGCGCGGGCGAGGTGGCGTTGTTCGCGGGCACCTGGGTGTCGCGACAGCCTCCGGCCGACAGCCTGTACGACGGTGACCTTGTCGTGCGCCTGACCCACCCGGCCGATCCCATGTACCCGCTTTCCCGTGACCATGCCACCGATGTCGAGATGCTGCTGGCGTACCAGGGACGTTGGCAGCGGGTCGGCCAGTGGCAGGGGCTCGACGACAGCTGGCCGAGTGTCGTCGCGCCGACTGCCGCCGCTGTGATGGGTTTGCACGGTGACGCCTGCGAGGCGGCTATCTGGTCGGAGACCCCGCCGCCGTTGACCTCGCCGCCGCTGATCAAGTGGGCACGTGGCGGCATCGCCGACCTGCTCGACGCCGGAGTGGTCACAGCGGGCGAGGAGTTGGTGTGGGACCGCCGCAACGTCGGGGTCCGCCACACCGCCCGCATCCGCATCGACGGATCCCTCGTCCTCGCTGATGGTCGGGTGTATGCCAACCCGTCCGGTGCCACCACCGCGCTGGGCGGCAACCATCAGAACGGCTGGGGCGCGTTTCGGCGGATCTCTGACGGGCGCACGCTGGCCGACCTGCGTGCCGAACTTCAGGCGCGGCGCGGGCAGTAAGCCACGCAACCGCCGCCTACATCTGTGACGGATCCGTTGTGCGGTGGGCTGCCGCAGCACAACGGATCCGGCCGTCCCGAGGAGTGTTGCCATGACCCGCTTTGAGTCCACAGTGGATTTTCTCGTCGTGTGGGGCACACGAGCCGGGGTGGGCCCCGGCTACACCCTGGAAGCCGTCGCCGTGCGGCTGGCCGAAGACATCGGCGAGCTACGCGACGACGGCGGCATCCCGCCGCACGTGCGCACCGTCATCACAGTGTTGCCGCAGCAGCGAGTGCTGGAGATCCGGGTCAACGGGCTCTCAATAGAGGCCGACCCGGATCACACCACCAGCCGGGACGTGATGAACACGCTCTTCGAACTCGCCAGCTACCACAACATCATCGCCCTCGACGCCACCACGCCGCCGCTGTTCACCCAACGCATCCTTCTCGTCGGTACCGACGGCCACCCGTTCGCCGCTATGATGGGTGCGGGCGTCGGCGACGTGGAACCCGTTACCCCGCAACGAACCCCGCCGGTCGCGTAGCTCCTTCATAGTCGTCTCCCTTGTACCGGTAGGGCTGAATTTTCACTACCTGCCCAAAGTCCGGTGCGTCTACCATCAGCCCGCCGCCGAGGTAGAGCCCGACATGGTGGATGTGTGCGGCCGTGCCGTAGAAGACGAGATCGCCGGGTAGTAGTGGCTGCCCGTCGGGGACGTGCGGCCCCGCCCGGAACTGCGAGTCCGCTGTGCGGGGCAGCGTGACCCCGGCCGCGTTGTAGGCTGCCAACGTCAAGCCGGAGCAGTCGAATCCGCCGTCCTGTGGGCCGTTGCCACCCCACACGTAGGGTAATCCTCTTTGCCCGCAGGCATAGTTGAGAGCGGTCAGTGCTACCGAGTTGGTCGCTTGGATGGCGTTGCAGTCGCCCGTGCCGACCGACGCGGCGGCGTCCGCGTACTCTTTCGCTTGTGCGAGCACGTCTTGCACGTACCATTCGGCGTGGTTGTAGGCGAAGATCGCGGCGTGGAGGTCTCCGCGTCCGGCTCCGCTGTCGCACAGGTAGTAGGCAGCGGCGTAGATGGCGTCGTGCGGGTTGTACAGCGATGGCGGACTCACGCCGCCCGCCGGGATCCGATGCCGCGACACCACACCGGTGAAGGTTCCGGACAGGAACTGCATCGGCCCACCGGCCCCGAAAGCGTTGGTACCGCTGGAAACACCCGGCAGCGTGGACCGGCCGTGGTCGGTCTCGATCTTACCGATGGCGGCGATAATCGACCAGTCCAGCCCCGGGCACACCCCGGCCGCCGCGCGGTAGAGGGCGAGGTAATCCGAAGGGATGTCGGCCAGCGCGCTCTGGCTGGGCTGACTGCCGCCACCGAACACCGCCGAGATCGCGCCGGACACCCCGGCGGCGATCAACAACGGGATCAGGATGATCACCCCGATCGCGGCGACACCGACTTTCGCGATCATCGGTCGCCGCCCCGCCAGTAGGTGACCAGGGTTCGGGCACACAGGACGGTCCTGCCGACCCCGTGAAGCGTGATCAGCCCGCTCACTGCTGCGGGGATCCACCACCACGCGGCCCAGTCCCAGCGGGTCAGGCCGACCACCAGCCACACCGTGAGCGCCGTGTACACGGCGGTGGCGAACGTCACCTCCGGCAGCACCCGCCGCGCGGGGCGCAGCCCACGCGGGGTCTTTACCCAGCCCGGCATCGCTCCGATCTCGATCTGCCGCAGTTCGGCCGCCAGTCGCGGGTAGAAGATCGCGAAGTCTCGCACGTCCATCCCCGCCTCACCGCCTGCCGGTGCTCGGCCCGCGCGAGGTGGCCGGCGGCATCGGCGCAGGCGCCGGGGCCCTGAGCACCAGCGAGTCCGCCGCGCCTTGCTCGTCGTCGGCATCGGTGACCGGCGGCGGGACATGCGGCCAGGCCCCCAGCAACCGGTGCAGAACACGCCGCGCCGGAGTGGCGCCGTGGTTGTCCAGCGGAAGCCAGACCTCATCAGCGGGACTCGGGTGCGCCGCGGTGGGGTTGAGCAACTCGGCCGCGGCGGTGGCCACCGGCACCGAGTCCGGGTCGTCGAGCTCACGCCACGCCGTGTGCAGCAGCCGGCGGGCGGTGGCCTCGCGCCGCGAGGTGGGCAGCCACACCAGCAGCGGCGTGGTGATGCCGGTGGCCTGGGCCAGCGCGGCGTAGCCGGCCAGCTTGCCGGCGAGTTTGCCCAGGACTTCGGTGCCGAAGTCGTATTCGAGGAAAAACTCAACCTGCTGACCGTGGGCGCTGAAGCGGCCGTAGGCGTCGGGTTTGATCAGATCGCCGAAGTGCCGGGCGCAGCGGGCCTCGGCCCACCAGACGTCCAGCGTGGCGTGCTCGCCGGGGTCGGCATGGCGGGCGTGGTCGACCAGGGCGGTGAACCACTCGTTGACCCCCACGGTGTGCGCCAGGCGCAGGCTGTGCGCGACACCGAACGCCCGGTCGTGCCGGTAGCCGAGTTCCTTGACGTCCAAGCCGTCCTCGGCGGCCAGCACCGCGGCCCCGGCGGGCGCGAGGACGTAGTGCATCGGCGCGGTGCCCAGGGTGATAAACGGTTGGAAGCGGTCCACCACACCCCACTGGAACAGCTCCCGCATCCGCATCCGGCCTGAGCGGAACGACGGGAAGGCCAGCGCGGTGATCTGGTGGGCGGTCAGCACACGGTGCTCGTGCAGCATCCGGATGATCCACCGGTCACGCGGGGTCAGCCGCCACGCCAGCACGCCCTGATGGTCGGCGGTGTTCGCCGCACGCGGGGTTGGACGCGTGGCCTTGTGGCCGCGTAGGGAACGCTGCCTCGTCGGGTTAGTGATCATGGTGCGAGACCTCCAGTGTCGGATTCAGCTGATGGCGGGTGCGGGAGTTGGGGTGTCGTGGTGGCGGCCGGTCAGCCGTGGCGGCGTGGATCGGTGCTGCGAGGCCGCACCACCGGCCCGGTCGCGCTGGTGCGGTTCGCCGGCCGTGACCCGGTGGTGGACTTCGGTGACGGCCGCGAGGACGAGCCGCCGCTGGTGGTCGGGGCGACCATGCGGGTGCGCAGCGCACGCCGGGCGACAGCGCGGATCTCCCGTGCCCGGCCGGGGATAGCGCGCGGCAGGGGCTGGGTGCGCATGGTGAACGGCTGTGCCTCTTCCCCGTTGAGCACCAGGCGCACGGCGGCGTGGTAGACGCCGAGGTGGGCGAGGTCGTGATCGGACAGCCGCGGCACGGTGTGGCGGGACAGCTCGCGGGCGTCCTCGGGGCTGGCGTTGAAGAAGATCTTCGACCGCGCGTTGGTCGACATGCCCTCGCGCAGTTCCCGTGGAAGCTGCCCGAGGTGCTGATGGGCCAGGGTCATCGCGACCCGGAAACCCCGCGCCTCAGCCAACATGTCCTCGATCGGATAGGGCAGGTTCAAGAAGTTGTGACACTCGTCGATGACCATCGAGGCGTCTTTCCGCTGCCGTTGCGGGGTGCGGGCGCGCCCGGTGGTGGCCTGCCAGGTCCGCGCGACCACCAGCGAACCGACCAGCTTCGTGGTCTCCTCCCCCAGCGAGCCTTTGGGGATGCGCACGAGACAGATCCCGCCGTCAAGAACCTCGTTCATATCCACTGTGGAGTGACCACCCGCGATGGCGTCGCGCACGAACGGCCGCAACAGGAACGCGCGCAACTTGTTCATCAACGGCGAGATGGCCTGCGACCGCGACGAGTCGGTGAGTTCCTCGTACCAGGTCCAGAACCCGCGCAGAACCGGGTCGGTGACCCCGGCGGTCACCCGTGAGCGGAACGCCTCGTCGAGGAGCAGCTTCGGCAGATCGGCCAGGGTCGCGACGCCTTCCTGGGTGCGCAGCGTCAGGCACGCGGCGCGCATGACGTCGTCGGTGCGGGGTCCCCAGAACGCGGAGTACACCCGCCGGAACACGCTGACGAGGTTGTCGACGGTCAGGTCGGTCTCCCCACCGTCGAGGGGGTTCAGGCACGGCGGACGAGACTTCGAGTCAGCGTCGAACAGCACGACCCGGTCCGCCGCCGAGCGCGGCAGCCGAGACAACACGTCGGTGACCAGGTCGCCTTTGGCGTCGATCAGCACGATCCCGCGCCCCGCTTCGGCGTCGGCCAGGATCATGTTGCCCAGCAGGGTGGATTTGCCGGAGCCGGTGGCACCGATGACGTGCAGGTGGTGCCGCGCGTCGGGTACCCGCAACGCGACCGGTCGCTCGTGGCCGGTGTCGGTGATCCCGAGTGGTTTGGCCTCGGGTCCGGGGGTGGCGATGCCGGGCGGTGGGGAGATCGCGCGGGCACCGGCGCGCTGGACGCCGGGGATGGACTCGTCGACCGGTAGGTGCGCCAGTGCCGCCAACTCGGGCACCGACAGCAGATCTCCTCGGCCGAGGCGGCGTTGGTCCAGCACGATGCCGGGGTGGCGGACGCGTGTGCGTCCATAGCGGTTGTGCTCGGTGTAGGAGGCGAACGACGCGGCCAGGGCGTGCGCCCGGCCTCGGGCGACATCCCGCGCGGTGCGGACCTCGCGCTCGCCTGCGTCCTCGGGCAGGAGGGTGGCCACGGCGTAGCGGATGACCGTCTCGAACTGCGATCCGCGTTGTTTGGTGACGATGGCGCGGTTCTGGGCGGAGTACTCCAGCGAGGTCTGCGGATCGCTGTGTAGCTGTCCGGACTTGGTGGTGGTCCGGGTGCGGCTGGTCTTCACACCGGGGGTGATGAGGTCGAGCAGGCGCCCAACCAGGTGGGTGGAGCCGCCGGTGTGCACCCGGCGCGCCGAACGCCGTGCTGTCGCGACGCGGCGGCCCGTGACTGGGCGGGCGAGGATCTGCACGCAGGCGTGCTCGTCCCGCCCCAGACCCACAGGCGCGCCGATCAGGGCGCGGATCGGGTCGGCGTCGAAGTCGGTACGGATCGGCAGTGCCTCCGACCGTGCGAGGCGGAGTTCGCCGCCGACGACCAGCCGCCGCTGCCCGGCATCGGGCGACGGCAGCGGCGGCTCGGCCGCGGTAACGCGGGTGTGTGAGCCCGGCCAGGCGGCCTCCACGGCGCGCTCGACCAGGCCGGGCGGGATCACGCCGGGCACCCACAGCCGGATGGCGACCCCGGCCTCGGAGAACACGTACTCGCAGGTGACGTGCGGCTGGCCGGTGAAAGCGCGGCGCCAGGCCGGGCGGAGCAGTCCGACGAGGTTGGACCACAGCGCGGTCCCGCCCGCGGGGTCGACGGTGGGCGGGGCAAGCACGGTGATCTGGCGGGCGTCGGCGTTGAGCGCGACGTGGCGTCGCTGAGCCAGCCACCGCCGCCCGGCGATCACCACGAGAGTGGAGAAGACGACGAACACCGACACGGTGGACCACCAGACCGCCAGCCACTGTCCGATCGGGGCGAGCAGTGCGAGCAGGGCACCCAGGGGGTCGCGTAGGTACTGGCCGAGCCAGCCGCCGGACAGGCCGGTCGGCTGCGGCCTGGTGCTGGGTGGTGTGACGGTGGAGAGCGGGTGGATGAGGGCAGCGGGTATCACAACAGGCATGGCGGAAGTCCTTTCACCAGAAAGGGAATCGAGCCCCGACAGCGCGGGTGGAGATGTCAGGCGGCGTCGAGTTCGATGTGGTCGTCCGGGCCGGAGGACCCGAACTCGTCACCGTCGCCGGCCTGGGGCGTGTCGTCGGCGAAGCCCAGATCGACGAAGGATTGCTCGGTGTCGGCATCGCCGATGTCGATGTTCTCGGCGTATCCGGCGAGTTCGGCGGGGTTGCTCGTGACGAGGTAATGCTCGGTCGGCGACGCAATGGACTGGAACGCGACGCGCTGGGTTCCGGCCGAGAGCAGGCCCTGTCCCTTATCGGCCGACAACAGGAATTGACGTTCCCCAGCGGACAAGTCGAAGGTCTGGGTGATCTCGTCGATGGCTTGGGACGCCTGGCGCAGCAGGATCTGGGTCGCGGCGTTGGCCACGACGGCTTTCCCAAGATCGCTGCCGAGAACATCGGCGGTGTCTTGCGTCGCGACCGTCAAACCCGCCCAGTGTTTCCGGGACGCCTTCGCCATCCTGAACAGGAACTCCGCGCCGGACCGCTCTTTCATCAGCAGCCACGCCTCATCCACCACGACCAGACGCGGACGCCGAATCGCCGGGTTGGACACCCGCCGCCACACCGCGTCCAGCGTCAGCAGGGTGCCGATGCCCTTCAGTTCGTCGGGCAAGTCCCGCAAGCTGAACACGATCAGATGACCGTCGGGAGTGGTCGTGGTCGGCCCGTCGAACAACTGCTTGAACGCGCCCTCGACGTAGGGATGCAGCCGCGCGGCGAGTTCGGTCGCGGCCCGGTCACCGGCGTGGCCGGCGGCGGCCAGCTGGTCGCGCAAGGTCCGCAACGTCGGTGAGGGGCGGGTCCAGGTGCGGGCGTCGGCGGTGATCCCGACCGACTGGTAGGTGGCAGCGATGCCCCGGTCCAGCGCGGCCCGTTCGGCGGAGTCCAACTCGGCGCCGACGAGCACGGCGATGACGGTGTGCAGGAACAGCGACCGGCGCACCAGGGCGTCTTTCGGGGCGGTGCGGCGGCCGTCGTCGGTGCGGTGGATGGGCAAGTCGAACGGGTTGAGGCGCACGCCTGGCGCGCCGAGGTGGACGTAGGTGCCGCCCACAGCGCTCGCGAGGCGGGCGTACTCGTCCTCCGGGTCGACGACCGCGATCTCGATGCCCCGGTACAAGCTGCGCAGCAATTCGAGCTTGACCAGATACGACTTGCCCGCGCCGCTGCGGCCCAGGATGACCGAGTTGTGGTTGTGCATCCCCTCGCCGAACCGGTCCCAATGCACCAGCCCCTGGGAGCCGACGTTGTAGCCGTAGAGCACCCCCGACGGCGCGGCCACCGAGGTCGGATCGGCCGCGGGCAGGTCCGGGCTGGTAAACGGGAACGCCGTCGAGAGAGCGCTGGTGTCGAAGGTGCGCCGCATCCCGATGAGGTCCAGACCCATCGGCAAGCACGACACCCAGCCCTGCAACGACCGGTAGGTGGTGTGCTTCGCGTCCAGTAGCAGGCTCGCCGCCAGCGACCGCAGCGCGCCCACCTCATCAGCCAGCGCCCGCTCGGTCGGAGCGTGAATGGTCAGGTACAGGCCGACGCGGAACAGCTTCCCTTCGCCGCGGGCGACGCGAGAGCTCAGGTCGTAGGCGTCTTCGGTGGCCGCTTCGACTTGCGGGTCGTACAGGCGGCCGCGCTCGGCGGTATGCCTGCGCCCGGACTCCAGTTTGGCGAGTTGCTTCTTGAGCCGGTCCGCCGCGGTGGCCGGGTCGATCGGCTCGACGTGCAGGGCGACGTCCAGTCGGCCGGGGTAGATCAGCAGCGGGGCGAGCCAACCAGGATGCACCTCCCTCGGGAAGCCGGTCACGGCGAATGAGGACACCCACTCGTTGCCGACTTCCAGGTGGCGTGCGCCGACGGAGAGGGCGTCGGGAGTGAACGCGGCGGCACGGGACGCGGGCCGGGTGGTGGAGCGACGCGGGCCGCGCCGGGTTCGCGCTCGGGTGGTCATCACAACCGCCCCCTTTCGTCGTCGATGTCGTCGTCTTCGCCGTCGCCGTAGTCCCAGTCGTCGCCGTTGCCGTCGCCGTCCGGGTCGGGCTCGGTGCCGCCGTGATCGGCGTGCCAGAACCCGGTGTCGTCGATGTCGTCGTCACTCAGGTCGCCGCTGCCACCGGTGGTGGTGATGACCTCGTCGGCCCCCGCCAACCCCGCCGAGGGCGGCAGGAACGTGTCGGGGTTGCACGCGGAAGCAAGCACGCTGGTGGCCTGTCCGGCATCCAGCGGGGTCACCACGATCCCGGCCGGTGCCAGCAGCTCGACCGCCTCGCCCAGGCGGCGCACCAGCCGCGACTCCGCCGCCCGCCGCACCCCGGCGCTCACCCGACCGGTGTCGGTGTTCGTGCGCCGTCGACCGCGGGCCAGCGCGGTCAGCACGGACAGCGGCGACGGCCCACCGAGGCCGTCGGTCGGGGCGGCGGTGACACCCATCGGCTCGCGCAGCACCAGCAGCACCTGGCGGCGCAGCAGGTCGGTCTGCTCGCCGAGCTGCGCGAGGTAGTCGGCGTGTTCGACGGCGGCGGCCTCCAGCGCCGGGTGCGGCAGGCCACCGGCACGCGCGAGCAGTTCGCTGATCTGCCCGGACAGATCCAGGCGTTCGGTGCGCACGAGGATCTGCACCGGCGCGGTCAGGCTGTGCAAGTACCGGCCGAAGCTGGCGACCAGCGCCTCCTGCTCGGACGGGGTGCGCAGCGCGAAGTTCACCGTCGAGGCGACCGCGACGACGGCCAAGCCGTCTACACCGAGGTCGACCACGCCGG
Organism: Amycolatopsis sp. H20-H5; assembly: GCF_035828755.1. Lineage (NCBI taxonomy): Bacteria > Bacillati > Actinomycetota > Actinomycetes > Pseudonocardiales > Pseudonocardiaceae > Amycolatopsis > Amycolatopsis sp. H20-H5. The sequence continues at coordinate 80,603 of NZ_JAYMZS010000008.1, forward strand.
TGTCGGTGACCGCCTCGGCGGGCAGCCGCAGCGCCGAGGGCGAAATCTCCTCCCGCACCGGCGCGGTGGCCTTGCCCTTGCCTTGCCGTTGCGTCCGCCGCGCCCCGTGCTGGTGGCCGCGGTCTGGCTGGTCAGCCACGCTGGGGCGGCCCGTACCCCTTCGGGGGCGGAGACGCGGTGGCGTGGCGCGACGCGCTGGCGGATCGCGGCCACCAGCATCCGGTCCATCGAGATACCGTCGCGTTGCCCGAGCGCGAGGATCGCCGCAGCCGTCCCGACCGGGATGGCCAGCGCCAGGAACACGGGGATCGGCAAGAACGCGGCCGTGGCGGCCCAGGCGGCGTAGAGCACCAGTCCGGTCACGCCGAGGATCGCCAGCTGGCGCGCGGTCAACGGCCCCAGCACGCGGTCACGCATGTCGACGTCGGCCGGGATGCGCACCGCGGAGGACCCGGCTGTGCGGGTGTCGTAGGCACTCATTGGTCCTCGCCTCGCTGGCGGCCGGGGCCGGTCGCGGGGCGCCGGGAGGTGGGCGCGGACGGGACGCGCGCGACGCCGCTCGGCCACGTGCCACCGCGGCGGCGCCGGTGGCGGCGCGGCGGCGGAAGGTGGCCCTCGCGGCGCAGTTCCGCGGTGACCTCGCACTGCAGGGCGGTGATGTCCTCAACGGTCAGCCCGTCCGGGCTGAAGTCGGGCGTGGTCATGGCGTTCCTCCGGAGGTGGGTTTCGGCGGTGGCCTGGGGCGCGGCGGTTTGGGCAGATCCAGCGGGAGCCGCAGCTGTCGTCCGGTACGACGGGCCGGCCGTGGCGGTGCGGCCGGAGGCGGTGTCACGGGCGTGGGCGTGGCGGGCCGGACGCGGTGGACCCCGTCGAGTGGCAGCGGGTACTGCCCGGAGCGGCGGTTGGCCTGGTTGCCCTTGTAGGGGTCGAACGGCAGCTCCATCTGCGTGCCGCGCGTCCGCGGTGGCGGTGGCGTCACGGGAGGTGGTGAGCTCGCCGGGCGAGGCGTGCGCCGCACGCCGCCCAGCGGCAGCGGATACTGCCCGGAGCGAGTCGCCCGGTTGCCGTGGTAAGGATCGAACTCGAACTGCAGTTGCTGCCCGCGCCGCCGACCGCCACCCGATCCGGGCTGCCCTGGCGGGGCAGGTGGTGCCGTCTGTGGTGGAGTCGGGGTGACTCGGTGCGCGTCGAGCGGGAGCCGGTATTGCCCGTCGCGCCCGAGGACCGGCTTGTTCTCCGGCCAGTCATCGCCCAACGGCAGTGACAACTGCACTCCGCTCGGCGCGCGCCGAGGACCGAAAGGGGTCCTCGTTCCCCGAGCGGGATAGCGCTGGTGCGGCGGTGTGGGCAGCGGGCCGCGCTTGAGACCGGGCAGCGGCAACACGTACTGGCCGCCCGACGTGGTAGTCGTGTTGGCATAGGGATTCGTGTTTCCGCCACTGCCCCGGTTGCCGCCGGACGGACGCGGCTTACTACCGCCACCGCCGCCGAGCAGGCCGAAGGTCTTGTAGGCGAGGAACCCGCGCACCAGCGACCCGACCAGCGACCGTCCGCCGCCGCCGCGAATCGAGCCGAGGATCCAGAACGGGATCTTGAACAGGACGTACATCAGCGCGAGCGCGACCAGCAGGTTGACCAGCCCGCTCACCGTCGGCCCGAACAGGGTGAACCCGCCCGGTGCGAGGAACACCTTCATCGCCACGATCAAGGTCAGTGACTGGCCGACCTGGATGGCGAGCACCCCGCCGTAGGCCTTCCACCACCACTTCGCGATGCCCTCGGTCTGCGGCAGCGCGTGGAACATCAGCGCCAGCGGCGCCCCGGCGATCAGAATCACCGTCAGCGCGACACGGACGATGTAGGTGACCAGCAGGACGATCACCATCCCGGCCAGGAAGATACCGATGAAGACGATGAAGATCCCGCCGTTGAGCGACCCGAGGACGAGGTTCTTCAGCGTCTCGCCGGCCGAACCGGCGTCCAGGCCGCCGCCCATCACGGCCTGGGACAGGCCGTTGGCGACCTCGATGCCCTGTGTCGCCACCCACAACGACAGCGCACCGGCGAGGAAGCCGACCACGATCCGGGGCGCGACCTCCTTGACCGAGTGCCGGGTCTGCACCGTCTCGTAGCCCATCACGAGCACCCCGGCGATGAGCACCAGCAGCGTGTAGGACGCGAGCAGGATCTGCCAGGAGCTGTCCCACAGCTCCCCCACCCGCGGCAGCGAGTCCGGTGTCGGTGTGGTCAGCAGGGTCTTGGACAGCAGGTCGAGCAGTGGGTTGAGCGCGTCGGTGACGACGCCTCGGAAGAAGGCGTTGATCGCGTTGGTGACGCAGCCGCCGATGTCGGTGATCCCGCAGGCGACGTCACCGTTGCCGCCGTCGCCGGGGTGCCCGGTGCCCGGCCCTGTCGGCGGCGGCGCGGTGGTGGGGTGCGGGATGCACCCCATCCCGGTGCACGGTGGATTCGGTGCGGTGGAGCCACCCGGTGAGCACGACGGCAACGGCAGGCCCGGATCACACGGCGGGAGCGTGGGCAGCGCCGTGGGAGGTGGCAGCACACCGCTCGGCGGTCGCGGTGTGCTGCTCGAGGTCGGCAGGTGACAGACCGGCAGCGACGAACCCGGAGCGCACGAGTCGCCGGTCGGGACCGGCAACGGCGGATCCGGTGCGGGCTGCGCGGCAGCGGGGCCCGCACCAGGGGCGGCGCTGGCGTTGACGGCCAGGGTGCCGCCAAGCAGGACGACCAGGCCCAACGCCAGCATCGCCAACGCCCGGCCCCGCGTCAGACGAGGCCGACGGCGCGAGCGGCCGAAGCGTCGGGCAGTACTCGGCGCTGGCGGTGTCAGCAGTTCGCGGTGCGCTCCGGCGGGAGCACCATGTGTCTGGTGGTGCCAGTCGGGGCGCGGACGGCGGGCGGTCGGCGTGGCCGATTGGCGAGGGCGAGGATGCCGGGTCGTGGTCATCGGCTACGCCCCCACGATGCCCTGGAGCACGGTGACAACCAGGGGCGCGAGCGCGGCCAGGGCATAGCCGATCCCGGCCGCTTTGAAGCTTGTTTTGGCTTTCTCGATCTCGCCGGGGTCGCCGCCGCCCATGACGTAACGAACTCCACCGATCGACAGGAACACCGTCGCCAACCCGGCGAGGATGCCCATCACCCAGTTGCGGATGTTGGTCAGAACCTGATCGATCGACCCGGCCAGCGCGAGCACCGTGGTGGTCTCCGCGTGCGCCACCGAGGTGAGGAGGAACAGGGCGAGCACGGCCAGTTCCGTGATCACGATGAGCCGTCGGCGCAGTGTGCGGCGACTGTGCACTGACACACGAGAGATCGGAGGTGTGGTTGGCTGGTCGGCGGTCGAGCGTGAGGTGCGGCACTGGCTGCGGCGGGCTCGGCGAGGCGCCGCGAGAGACGGAGTAGTGGGTTCGCGGCCAAGCCAACGGTCGTCGCTGCGGTGGTGCGGCTGGCGACGATGGGGCGAACGGGTCAGGCGCATCGCGGCACCTCCAGAGTCGTGCCCGCGGACCGCCGGGTAGTAGTGCCGGCAGGCCGGGTGGGCGGGGGGGTGTGCGCGGGAGCGGCTGCTTTTCTCCCGCAGCCCTCGACTCCGAATTTCGGGGTCTTTTTTGACACGCGACCCCGAACTTTTTTCGATGACTTTCCGGTGAGCTCAGTCACCGTGTGTGACTCGTCAGGGTGGGCTGGTGAGCGGCGCGTGGCCTCGCGGGCGGCGGCGGTGATGGTCACCGCGTTGACCGCGCGGATCTCCACATCGCGTTCGCGGCGGTCGCTGGGGTCGTCGTATGGGGCCTGCTCGGTGAGCCAGGCAACCAACCGCTGCTCGGCGCGGACGCGGATGTGCGCGATGGTGTCGTAGCTGACGCCCCAGTCGGCCGCGGCCTGGGTGAGCGTGTACTCCGGCTCCAGTCGGGTGGCGCCGATCAGCTCGGCCTGCTCGCCGGTGATCGCGCCTTCGGCCACCGCGCGGGCGAGCACGAAGTCCTCGTGTCCCCATGGCGGGTTCGGCTGGCTGGAGTGGAAGTCCTCATCGGAGGGCGTCGGGCGTTCCAGCGCGTCCCGGATGAACAGGTGCCCCGCGCGCAGGGCGGCGCAGCGCAGCCGCCACATCACCCATGGCCGGGCGAGGTCGATGCTGGCCAGCTCTGACAGGAAGCCGGTCAGGATCGCGGCGTGGATGTCGTGGTGGTCGTCGGTGAACGGCGCGCACAGGTCGGCGGCGATGGTGAACAACGCGGGCAGCGCGACCCCGACGCAGCCCACCGTCGCGGCGTCGCCCTCGTCGCGGGAGCGGGTGACCAAATGCACCCAGACCGGGTCCACGGTCGCCATCGGCAGCCCCGGGTCCAGCAGGAGGTCCCGCAGCTCATCCAGCGCCACCCCCCGCCGGGGCAGGCCGGGGAAACGCCAGCCCTCGACCGAGGCCGGACGCGGCCCGGTGACCAACCACTCGAATGCCGTCCGCGCGGCATCCAAGGGTAGCGAATCGCGCCCGAAAGGAACGCAATTCAATGCGTGACGTGAGTCCATAACCGGGCCCCTTGCGTGATCGAAGAACAACGACCAGACAAGGAAGCCAAAGCAGGTCCACCAAAACGCCACCAAACCGCCACCAAAAGTCCTCCACAACGCCACCGATGATCTTGAGTGATCGTTTCAAACCGCCACCAAGATCATCTGTCCCGCCCGCTCGTGCGTCTTCAAGATCGTTTTGATGATCGCCGGTAATAGCCTCTGAAGTGCTGTAACGATGTTTTGGTGGCGTTTCGGTGGCGTTTTGGTGGCGGGTCAACCCTCCCGGACCGAGCACCGGCGCACCTCTGTCGCCTCGACGGGTGAAACCCGTCGAAGTTGATCTACAAACTTCTTTAACAGCGGTGCTCTCAGGTTCTCCGCACGGGCGCACGCGCGAGCCTCTTGACGCGCGACCCCCATTAACCGCCGGGCGAAAAATTCCAGAAAAAAGTCAGGTACGGGCTGTCAAAAAACGGGCCAAATTTCGGAGTTGGGGGGTGTACGAGCGCGCCACCTAGCTCGGCGCACCCCACGGCCCTTGCGAGGAATCCATGACCCAGTCCGACCACGCCGCGCGCCGTTCCGCGCCGCACGGCCCGACCCGGCGCGACGACTCCACCCACCCGGCGAACACCCGCCCCGGCACCTGCCCGGCCACCGAGCGCCGCCCCTATCCGACCGCCTCGACCACCACCAGGGTCAGCCCCGCCAAGCCCGGCTCGCCGAGTGCCCGCTCGCGGTCGCGCGGCACGGTGTCCACCCCGACCCCGGCCACGGTATGGACGGCTGGCCCGGCTCCGATCGACCTCGACACGAACTGGCCGACACCGATCGTCGAGAAGATCGTCGGCGCGTTCAGCGAACCCGGCGGACGGGTCGCGCTGCTGCCCTGGCCGAGCGCGCAGCCGACCCCTGGTGACCGCCTACGTCTCACACCAGTCTTCTCCGACGCGGTGCTCGACCACACCCCCGGAGTCGAACCGGACGGCGAAGTGGCCGACGCGCTCGCCGCCGTCGAGGGCCTGCGCCGGACCGTGCAGGTGGTGCGTGTCCCGGTGGAGGAGACCGCCACCGGCCCGGGGTCGCGACCGTTCTGGGCAGATCTTGTCGGCACGCCCGACGGCTCACCCGCCACGGTCGCCTCGCCGTCGCGTTCAGACCTGCCCGGCGGGGTGCTCGACGATGCCGAAGGCGCGCCGCCGGACACAGACTTGATCATCACGAGCCTGCGACCCGAGGATGGCGGCAACCACGCCAGCGACCTGGTGGCGCTGCTCGCGGCCCGGCTGTTAAGGGTCGGCGGGATCCTCGTCGTCATCACGCACTGTGACTGGCCCGCGGGGGAGTTGATCGACCCGACCGGCGCGGTGGTGGCCTGCGCGCAGAACGCCGACCTGCTCTACCTCCAGCACATCATCGCCCTGCACGCGCCGGTGCGCGAGGGCCGGTTCGCCGTCGAATCCCTCACCGCACTGGACGGCACAGCAGACGACGAGGAGGCGCGCGCCGCGCACCGCGCGACCGTGCGCGGACTGCCCGCACCGCATCGGCGCGTCCACTCCGACGTCCTGGTCTTCGCCCAGCCACACCAGCACGAGCCGCTCTCTGTGAGCCCGGCCGAGCAGGCGTTCAACACCGGAGTCATCCGATGACCGGCGCGACGACCCCGAACCCCGCCCAGCCCGGAACCCACCGCCAGGAAGGCACGCCCGTGGCCGACGACCGCGCCCCGCACACCCTGCCCGACACCCCCGCCGACACCGTGTCGGCCGCTGTGGAGAACGCGGTCGACGGGCCGACCCAGCGGCTCCCGCGCGCCGTCCCCGACGACCTCGACAGCACCACACCCGCGGGCGTCACCGACGACGCGGCGCGGGAACCGGCGGTGTCGGTGTGGACGACCGCACAAACCTCTCCTGCCGCCCAGCGCAAGGGCCGCTACGTCGCCGACGCGACCGCGCACCCCGCGAAGATGCTCCCGGCCGTCTCCGCGCACGCGATCGACCACTACACCGAGCCCGGCGACCTGGTGCTCGACCCGATGTGCGGAATCGGCACCACCCTCGTCGAAGCCGTGCACGCCGGGCGGCGCGCGGTCGGCATCGAGTACGAGCCGCACTGGGTCGACGTCGCCCGCGCCAACCTCGCGCTCGCCCACACCGCCGGGGTCGCCCACGACGGGCGGGTGTTCCACGGCGACGCCCGCCAGATCGCCTCCCTGCTGCCGCCGGAGTACCTCGGACAGGCCGCGCTCGTGGTCACCAGTCCGCCCTACGGGCCATCCACGCACGGGCAGGTCTCGGTATCCCGGACGGTGGGCATCCAGAAATACCACCACCTCTACGGCAACACCCTCGACCGCGGGAACCTCGCCAACATCGGCCACCACCGGCTGCTGGCCGGGTTCACCCGCATCCTCGCCGGACTGGTGCCGTTCCTGCGGCCGGGCGGGCACATCGCCATCACCATCCGCCCCTGGCGCGAGCACGCCGAACTGATCGACCTGCCCTCCCAAATCCTCGCCTGCGGCATCCACGCCGGCCTGATCCCAGTCGAACGCTGCGTCGCTCTGCTGGCGCGCGCGGCCGAGCACGACCTCGTCGCGCGCGGGTCCTTCTTCCAGCGCGACTTCATCCGCAAACAGCGCGAAGCCGGACTGCCGCTGCACCTCATCGCGCACGAGGACGTGCTGGTGTTCCGCACGCCGCTCTTGCGCCAGAGTTCGACGGCAACGGCTCGCGCGGACTCCGCAGTCCGCAGGCGACCCGCACCCCCGTGTCTGCCACGGATCCCCCGGCACGCCACCGGTAGTGGCCAGGTGTCCCGGCAGGCGGCATGAGCACCCAACCACGCCGCACCACACCTCGGTCGGGGCGCGACCCCGCCCCCGCCCCCGTCGCCGTCACCACCACGGCGGCGGGGGCGGTGCGGGCGGCCACACCGGAGACCGTGCCCCAAACACTGTCGGCCGCCGAGAGTCCGGGGCCGCTCGTCGGCTCAGTCTGCACCGGCTACGGCGGACTGGACCTCGGGGTGCTCGCCGCGCTCGGCGAGGGCCGCATCGCCTGGGTCGCCGACCCCGACCCGCACATCACCCAGATCCTCGCCGCCCGGATGCCCGGCGTCCCGAACCTCGGCGACGTCCGCGTCATCGACTGGAGGGCGGTCGAGCCGGTCGATGTGCTCACCGCCGGGTTCCCGTGTCAGGACATCTCCGCCGCCGGGCGGCGCGTGGGTATCGAGAAAGGCACACGCAGTGGACTGTGGACCGACATCGTGGGTGCCCTTCGGGTACTACGACCCGCGCTGTGCGTTGTGGAGAACGTCGCCGCGCTTCGCTGGCGCAATGGAGGTCTCCACCGTGTACTCGGCGACCTGGCCGAAGCGGGGTATGACGCGCTCTGGCGTAGCGTCCGCGCCGCCGACATCGGCGCCGCACACCGACGCGAGCGAGTGTTCTTGCTGGCTTGGCCCCGCCTCCTCGCCACCGACGTTGGAGGCGGGGATGCTCCCCACGCCGACCGCACACGACGGCTCATCCAACGGCATCTCCGCAGCCAGCCGTCAGGGCGGACCGTCGCTGTTGGACCGGCTGCGACTGCTGCCGACACCGACCGCGTCGGACGCGAAGAACTGCACCCACAGGACGCAGGGTGGCGGTCCGTCGCTGCCCGACGAGGCTCGGCTGCTGCCGACCCCGAGGGCGTCGGACACGGGTACGGCGGGCCGCCGGGCGGGGGCGGGGTTCCGGCCGCCGCTGTCGCAGCAGGTACTTCCGTTGGTGGATCCCGAGGCGTTTCTGCCGACGCCGAGGGCGACCGACGGGACGAAGGGCTGCCCGGCGCAGCGGGGCTCCAAGGGCGACCTGATGCTGCCCTCGGCGGTCATGCGACTGGTGACACCGGAGGCAAGCCACGGCATCTCGTAGCCGTCACCGACCCCGCCGACCCGGAGCCCTCGTCGGTGGGTCATCCCGAGGTGGACTGGGGCGTCTACGCGGCGGCGGTCCGGCGGTGGGAGCAGGTCCTCGGCCGCCCCGCGCCGTTCCCCACGCAACCCGGTCGGCATGGCAGCCCGGTGTTGGCACCGGTCTTCGTGGAGTGGCTGCAAGGGCTCGAACCCGGCTGGGTCACCGGCCTCGCGCTGCCACGAACCGCCTTGCTCAGAGCTTGTGGAAACGGGGTGGTGCCACAGCAAGCCGCGTACGCCGTGGGACTGCTGCTGACCGACCTCGCCGGGCTCCTCGGCGACGCCACCGACGAGTGCTTCGGACACGAGCAGGAGGCGAACGCGGCATGACCAGCCACCTGCCGAACCCGACCTCCAGCCCCGTCTTGCGGTTGCTCTCGTTGGGCGCCGGTGTCCAGAGCAGCACGGTGTTGCTGCTCGCCTGCGACGGCGTGATCCCACGCTTCGATGCCGCCCTGTTCGCTGACACCGGCTGGGAACCGCGCCAGGTCTACGAGAACCTCACGCGGCTACGCGCCCACGCCGAGAACGCCGGGATCCCGGTACGCACCGTCTCGGCGGGCAACATCCGCACCGACGCCCTCGACCCCGCCCACCGCTTCGTCTCGATGCCCCTGCACGTGCTCAACACCGACGGCTCCCGAGGCTTGGCCCGCCGCCAATGCACGTCCGAGTACAAGGTCATCCCGCTGAAGAAGGCGGCGCGGCAGTTGCTCGGCTACCCGCATCCTCGCCGGGTTCCGCGCGGCGTGTACGTCGAGCAGTCCATCGGGATCAGCACTGATGAGTTCACGCGCGCGAAGGACTCGGGCGTGCGGTACCTGCGCAACGTGTTCCCGTTGATCGACCTGGGCTGGGACCGTGCCCGCTGCGGCGAGTACCTCGCCGAGCGCGGGTTCGGGCACACCGTGAAATCCGCCTGTGTCGGGTGCCCATTCCACGGAAATTCGGGCTGGCGGTGGATCCGCGACAACGACCCGGACGGGTGGGTCGAGGCGGTGGAGTTCGACAAGGCCATCCGCGAGGGCTACCCCCGCGCTACCGAACAAGGCCAACCGTTGCGCGGGCAGTACTTCCTGCACCGTTCCTGTCAGCCACTCGGCGAAGTCGACCTCGACCCGCCCGCCACAACGACCAAGCGGCTCTTGCGGTTGGTCACCGCCGCCTCGACGGAGCAGGACGACCCGGACGGCTGCTCGCCGTGGTCGTGCCGCTCCGGCACCGCCGTCGCCCAGGAGCGTGCGGCATGACCACGCCCCAGCACCCTCCGGTTGCGGCGTCGCCGCTCGCCCTCGGTCGGCTGTTCTCTGGCGCGACTGGCCGTCGCGTCACCGGGGTGAGCCTGGTGGTGCTCGCTGCCTACGTCGGTACCATCGTCACCGCGAACTGGGCCTCGACGCACTGGAGCGCCCTGCTCGTCGGCGTGGTCGCGGTGCCCGCCGGGACGTTGTGGGCCGGGGCGACGTTCACTCTTCGGGACATGTTGCACGAGTGCCTCGGCCCACGCGGCGTGCTCGCTGCGATCGCGGCCGGCGCCGGGTTGTCCTGGCTGCTGGCCTCACCACAAATCGCGATGGCCAGCGTGCTCGCGTTCACCGTCTCCGAGCTCGTCGGGTCCATTGTGTACGGCCGACTGCGCGCGTGGTCGGTGCTGGGCGCGGTGATCGGCTCGAACATGGTCGGGCTCGGGATCGACAGCGTGCTGTTCGTGCCGCTGGCGTTCGGGTCCTTCGCTTTCGTGCCCGGCCAGATCCTCGGCAAGACGGTCGCCACCGTGCTCACCGTCGCCGTGCTCGTCGCGGCGACGGCAGTCCGGCGGGCGGTGCGGGCATGAGGTTCTACCTCGGCACGCACCAGCCCGCCTGGCTGGCGCGCGACCTCGGCGTCCCTTTGTTGGTGTCGCATCGTCGGCTGGCTGGCCGCCGGAGCCTGCCGCGCGCGACCGGGCCGTGGGCCTTGGACAGTGGCGGTTTCACGGAACGTTGTACGGCCAATGGCGTACGGACGCCCGCGCCTACGTCGCCGCTGTGCGCCGCTACTCCGAGGAGATCGGAAATCTCGACTGGGCCGCAGGGCAGGATGGATGGTCGAAAGCCATGTGAGAGCGCGAACCGGGGCGAGTCTGCTCACCCATCAGCACCGCACCATCGACTACCTCCAGTTGCGAGAGCTGGCGCCGAGCTGCCGTTCATCGCGACGCTGCAAGGGCAATCGGTCTCCGACTATCAGCGCTGCGCGGACCTCTACGAGCGGCACGGTGTCGACTTGGCCGCGCTGCCTCGGGTCGGGGTAGGCAGCATTTGCCGACGCTCGCACAGCGGAGAGGTGGAACAGATCGTCCGCTCGCTGGCTGGACGCGGACTGAGGTTGCACACCTTCGGGGCGAAGGTCCTCGGCTTGTCTCGCTATGCCGACGCGGTCCGCTCCAGTGACTCGCTCAGTTGGAGTTTCCGGGGGCGCCATGTTCCCGGCTGCTCTCCCAGCCACCGCAGCGAATCCAACTGCGTCCACTTCGCCTTAGCCTGGCACACCAGGCTCCTCGCGTCCCTCTCAGCGACCGACGCCGGCGACAACGACGACAGCCCAGAACCCCAGGGCCGGGTGAGGTCTTTGCCCACCACCAGATGCGCGCAAACACGCGGTCGCGAATCGCGCCCGCATCAGGCGAGCACGCCTATCCGACCTGCCACCCGTACCCGACGCGAGCGCTCGATCACGAGCACCTCGCCTCTGTCCACCGCCGCGTAGCGGTTACCCGATAAGGAGTCGGCCATGACCATGAACACCAACCAGGACGGCGTTCCCCGATGGGCCGCGACCGCTGGCCGCAGATCTCTCGCCCAGCGCGTCGCCGCCCGCGGCGCACGCCTGTTCTGCCCGTCGAAGCGACCGCCGACCGACCGTGACAGCAGCCCGACGACCGACAGCGCGGACGTGCGGTGGGCGGTCCGCCAGCGCGTCCTGCGGGAGTACCACACCGCCACCCTCGCCCAAGCACGTCGCGGGTCCGAGGAACTGGTGCGCGCCGGGTTCAACACCGGCGACGTGCCGTACGGCTATCGAGCCCAACGGGTCGAGGTGACTCCGACCGGTAGGCGAGCCCGCTGGCGTAACCGGCTGGTAATGGAGCCGGTCGAAGCGGCCACCGTACGCATGATCTTTGTGTGGCGGGGAACGGATCGTTTGCCCACCAAGGAGATCCGTCGCCGTCTCGCCGCCTCCCGCTACCCCGCGCCGTTGCACCCCGAGACAGGGCAGCCCGGTGCGTGGACGGTGGAGGTTGTGCGGGCGATCCTCCGCAACCCGAAGTATCTCGGTCGTCAGGTCTGGGGACGCACCCATCACGGGAAGCTAACTCCGCGAGCTGCCTGGGTCTGGTCGGAGACATGGGTGCATCCGCCGCTGATCACCGTCGCCGAATTCACGGCGGCCAATCGCCATCAGTGGCTCGCGGAAACACCGCCGAGCGACGGCGACATCCCAGCGCGCGGTGCGTAGCCCATCCCGCCAGCCGACGACCCATCGCACAGCGACGCCGGATGACAGGCGTGCTGCCGCACCAGCCGACGAATCGACGTCGGTTGGGGTTGCGGCACCCCATGGCGGGGATCCGGTCGGCAGCGGCCCACGACAAGTCCCGCCGCAACCGGTCGGCTTGCAGACTCGACCCGTACAGAGCGTGGATGCGTCAGTGGCACCGCTGCGGCGCGGTGCCGCAGCGGACAAGCCTTCTAGCCAAAGGACACGCCTGCGATGAATTCTTCGACTCACCACCGCTGCCACGACGGACCGCGCACCCGAGCACGGGTCGTCTTCTACGGTCGGGTCGCCCGCGACGAGCAACCACTGTTGTCCCTGCAACGCCAGGTGCGCGCCGTCCGCGCGGCGCTCGGCACGATGGCCCCGATTGTGCGGTGTTACGCCGATGCCGGCCCTCACACCGGTCTGGGCACCGGCGGCCGATCCGTCACAGGATGCTCGGTGGGCGATAAGCGGGTAGCCGGTGGCATCGACCAGCTTCTGGCCCGCGCCGCCAGCGCCGGCGCCGACTAACTCGTCGAGCCCTACGCAGGCCGCGATCGTGCAGAGCATCTTCTCCTCCTACGTGTGTCAGCGACGCGGTGTCGCCCAGATCGCCCGCGACCTCAACCAGAGCGCGTCCTCGGCCGTCTCGTCCACGCCGCACACGAATGGTCCGCCTCGGCGCTGGACGGCGTCCCAGGTCCGCGCGGTGGTGTCCAACCCGGTCTACACCGGATACCAGGTGACCAACCGACGCGACACCACCCGACGACCTTGTCCCGTTCACGAGTGGACGTGATCGAAAAAGACCGTGCGTCCGCGCATCGTGCCCCAAGACGTCTTCCTGACAGCACAACGAATCACGACTGACCGGCGACCTTCTCCACAGGGCCATGGAAGCAATACGGCGGTGAAACCGTGATCCCGCAACGATCACATCCAGCGATGCCGAGTCATCGTGACCAACCACATTGCGCACTCGGTGTGGACTGAGGTGTCCTGGACCGCCGCATACCCCCACGACAGCCGAACACGGCTGAGGAAAGGAGCCGACGGTGAGCAGGCACCACGACGACGCGCGTGACCAGACTCCCACCAGGCCACCGCGAGGCCCGAGAACCACTCGCCCCACCGCCCAGTCTCGTCCGCCATCACTACGCCGAGAACCACGGGTCATCGACGATGAGCGTCCTCTCCAGACGACATTCGATATCACTCTCGTCGACGGTGAACGCGGACGCCAGCTCGCGCTGGTGCAGGCCCGAGCGATCCGGGAGGTGCTGACATGGTGGGCAACCCAGAACACCCCGGAGACATCCGCAACCCTGCACGACACGGCCTGACCTACAGCCACCGCGAAGCCCTCACCCCGCAGGAAGTCCTCGCCGGTCTCCGCGCTCCGGTAGCGGCGGCCACCGGGATCCTCACCGCGTGCTTCGTCGGGCGCACCTCCACCGACGACAAGCAGGACCCGACACTGTCGCTGCCACGACAACTGGGCAACTGCCAGAAAGCACTGGCCGGGGTGCCCCAAGACGTCGTGATCGTCGCGCACTTCTACGACGTAGAGTCCGGACGCAAGGACCTCGACCAGCGCGGACACGGCACCGCGCACGAGCAGTTCACCATCCCGATCCACCGCGACGGCGGCATCGCCGACATGCTCGCCGAAGCCGCCTCACCGGGGCGGCGCTTCGACATCGTCATCTGCGAGTCGATCGACCGGATCGGGCGGCGCACCGTCTACGCCACCCGCATCGAACACGAACTCCAACGCCACGGAGTCCGGCTGCTGGCCGCCGACGAGCCGATCGAACTCGCGCGCGGCGCCACCCCTCGGGCCACCAACGTGCTCACCCGACGGGTCAAACAAGGCATCTCCGAGTGGTACGTGCTGGAGATGCTGGAGAAGTCACGCGGTGGTTTCGAGCAGCACACCGAGGCCGGGTTCAACATCGGTCAAGCCCCCTACGGCTACCTGGCCGAGAAAATCCCGCACCCCGTGCCCGCCCGCCGCGCCGAGGGCCGATCCAAGACCAAGCTGACCCCTGACCCTGTCCGGGCACCGGTCGTCGAGCAGATCTACAGCTGGCGCATCGACGAGAAGCTCGGCTACCGCGCGATCGCCGAACGCCTCAACCTCGACTTGGACCGCTATCCGCCGCCCGTCCCGCCCGACCCCGCGCGCGCCGTCGGCGCGTGGACCCACTCCTCGGTCCGCGACGTCCTGCATAACCCGAAGTACACCGGCTACCAGGTGTGGAACCGGCGCGCGATGAAGGACCCGATCCACCCCGGCAAGTACAACCCGACCAGCGAGTGGGTCTGGTCCAAGAAACCAACCCATCCCGAGATCATCGACCTGGACACGTTCAAAGCCGCCCTCGACATCGCGCCGAAACGGGAACGCTCCCGCAGCGACGCCAGCCCCGGCACGGCCAACCCGCACCGGCAGACAGAGAACGTCTACCGGTTGCGGTCCTACATCGTGTGCGAGCTGTGCAGCAAGCGCATGTTCGGCAAGACGCGCAAAGCCAACACCTACTACTACTGCCAACCCCGAGGCCAGAGTCGACCCGACGGCCACCCACCGACGATCTGGCTTCCCGAACGGGAGCTGCTGGCCGCCGCGACGGACTTCTTCAACACCCACGTCTTCGGCCCCGACCGACAAGAGCTCCTCGCCGCGTCCGTCAACACCGCAGACCTCGACCACGCCCGCGCCCACGTGGAGAAGATCGAGGCAGTCGGCCGCACCATCGACGACCTCGAACTCCGCCAAGAGCGGCTCCTGCGCACCCTCGAAGAACGCGACGACCCGACCGGCGCGGTGTTCGACAGGCTTCAGCGGCGGCTCACCTCACTCGCCACAGACCACCGCACCAAGCTCGCCGAGTTGGCCGAGCTACAAGACGCCGCACCGGCGCACCCCATTAACGCCGTCGACCTCATCCAGTACCTGCCGGAGACCACCCTGGACCTAGCCGCCATGCCCCACCACCTACTCCGGCAGCTCTGTGACGCCTTCTCTCTCAGTGTCATCTACAACAAGCACACCCACCAGGCCGCCTTCAAGGTCGACATCGCCGCCCACACCATCCCGCGCGTCCAGCAACTGGCCGTAGCATCGCCCGCTGATTCAGCCGGCACACACGGACAGTTCTGTACGGTGCCCCGCCGGGGGCACCCTAGTTGATCTGCGGTTTCGTCCCGAGCGTAACGCTCGGGACGACCGCACGGTCAGGGCAAGACATCAATCAAGACGCGAGTTCGCTGTGAACTCGAGCTCATGGCCACCTATACGCCGACCTGGAAGCGACAGCGAGGGAGCATCGACGTCGCTCCAAGCGGTGCCCTGCGCGTGCGCGTCTACACCGGTCACGACACCGTTACCAAAAGCGCCAGTACCTGCAGGAGTTCGTCCAGCCAGGGCCGAACGCGGAAGCCGAGGCCGAAAAAGTCCGCACCCGGCTGATCAACGAAGTCAACCAACAGCGGAACCCCAGGACGAACGCGACTCTGACCCACCTGATCCAGCAGCATCTCGAGACCGCCGACATGGATCCTGGCACCGTCCGCGACCTGAAGAATCAAATCGAACCGCTACTCGGCTCACCCAGCGTCGGCGCTCCGACAGCGAACACGCTCGACTCCTTCTACGCCGAACTCGCCCGCTGCCGAGCACACTGTGACGCAACGAAACTGATCGACCACAGAACGACCCGCCCACACGACTGTGACCACCGGTGCGGTCCACATCTGTGCAAACCGCTAATTAGCTGGTCCTGCGTTTCCCGACGCGGCGCTGGAGCCCGGTATCGGCGGCGTCGGTCGTGTCGGCCGCGAAGTTGGACAGCGATCCGTGAAGCGCCCACACGGGGGGGGGATCGTCGCGAGGTGCCGCAGGATCTGGTCCAGGACAGCCACGTAGCCGGTCAGGTCGGTGGAGTCGAACGTCCCGAACCGGGTCTCCGGACTGTCGGAGTGCAGCGGCCGGTCCGGACCGATCTGCGGTTCCTGTTCAGCGGAGACACACCCCGGATCGCCGGGCCGGTGTCGCCGGGCGGGACGGTGGCGTAGACCCAGCAGTATTTTCAGGGTGATCTGGTGCACAGCCGCCTCGCGGCGGGCCAGGCTGTTGAGGTTCCTGTGTGACCGGCCCAGCGGCTCGTCGGCCTAGAGCGTGTCTGCTAATTGCGGGTGCGGTGGTGGATGAGCATGCAGGCGAGGAGGACGCCGCCGAGGTAGGTGGTGGCGTACTTGTCGTAGCGGGTGGCGATGGCTCGCCATTGCTTGAGGCGGCCGAAGCCGCGTTCGACTGTGTTGCGGTCTTTGTAGATCTCGGCATCGAACGCGGGTGGTCGTCCGCCTGCTGATCCTTTGTCCTTGCGGCGTTTGATCTGGTCCGAGCGTTCGGGGATGGTGTGGGCGATCTTCTTCGCTCGCAGGTGCGCTCGGGTGCTGGGGTGGGAATATGCCTAGTCCGCCAGCAACCGGAACGTCTCGGTGTCACCGTGGCGGTGTGCCGCCAGTAGCGGCTTGAGGTACGGGTTGTCACCGGCCTGGCCGGGTGAGAGCAGCACCGTCAACGGACAGCAGAACCGGTCGGTCAGGGCGTGGATCTTGGTGCTCAGTCCGCCGCGAGAACGACCCAGGGCGTGATCGGCTGGTTCGTGGGCGAGATTCGTGTCATTCGATCGTGCCCCCTGTGTGGGCATCGTGGCGCGCACCAGCGGAGTGCTGATGCGCGCGGGCGATGGTGGAGTCGATCGAGAGCAGAGTGCGCAGCTGTTCGTCACGCTCGGGTGCGGCGGCCCGCACGGCGGCGAACATCCGTACGTAGGTGCCGTCGTCGGCCCAGCGTCGGTGTCGTTCCCAGATCGACTGCCACGGCCCGAAATGGTCAGGAACGTCCCGCCACGGTGACCCGGTCCGGTAACGCCAGATGATCCCTTCCAGTGTCTGGCGGTGGTCGTTCCAGGGACGACCCTGATGTCCGCCCACCGGCAACACCGGCTCGATCAACGCCCACAACTCGTCAGAGATTTCGTCCGCACGCAGCACTTGCTCAGCATCGCGCACCAACTCCCCAATCTTTAGCAGACACGCTCTAGTGGCCCCCAGCGCACCGGCGATTCGCGCGGAGAAATCAACCCTGCCCGTTATGCCCCCGTGGTTCGAAGATGAGTGGGCCGCAGGTGCGTTCGCCGGACGTCCACCGGTGCCGCCGACATCTCGGCCTCGGCCCGCGCGACGAACGCACGCACGCCAGGTGCGCCGGGCTCGCGACACCAAGTCAGAAACACCGGAGCGGGCGGTAGGTCGTGGATCGGCACGACACGGACCGAGTGGGGTGCGAAAGCGGCCAACGAGAGCAACGAGATGTGCACGGCCTCGCCTCTCGAAACCAGTTCCATCATCTCCTGTGTCGAACGCACCGAATACCGCCGCCGAATCGGACGTCCGCCCGGCGTGCGCCGCGGGACGACCGTGTCCCACACATAGCCCGGCATAGTTCCTGGACACTCGAACCCGTCGTAAGCCGCCACCTCTTCGATGGACACCGAGTCACGCCCCGAGAGCGGATGCGAAGCACCGACAACGGCGGCGCGGGCGTCGGTCATCAGCGTGGCCGACGTAGCCAAGTCCGGCTCATGACAGCAGAACTTGGCAATCATCAGGTCCAGCTCACCGGACCGCAGCAACCGGAACGGGTCGTCGACGGCGTACTCGATCAGCTCGACCTCGGTTCCGGCTTCTCGGGCGGCGTGGGCGATCGCCTCCGGCACGCCGGCGAATCCGTGATAGCCGAAGCGGAGGGGACGCGGTTTATCGGGCAAGGGGAACCTCCTTCGTGAGTCCCGCGAAAGCGCGGAGCAGGTGAGGGTTGCCAGGGTCGGCGGCGACGCGGAGCGCGACGAAGGTCGAGGGGACACCGAGCAGGCGTGGCACCTGACGCACCTGCAGCTGGTCACCCCCGGCGACGAGGCCGTCGAAAACGGCTTCGACCAGCAGGTGGTTCAGGTGCACCAGGCTGCGAGCGACCGTCGCACCCGCGGTGGCGATATAGAGCCCCCTGGTCCGCCCTGTCTTCGGCCCGCCGGGCACCGCGAGGTCGAGCTGGCGCCAGTGTGGCAGTGGAGCCGGCGCTTCCAGTAGTTTGAGCAGCCGTCGCAGCGGCAGGCTCACCCGGCCGTCCACCGGAGCGGTCCAGGCCACGTTCCCATCGTCCGCGACGTGCGCGAACCGGAACCGGTCCACCAGGTTCGCCGGATTGCCGGCGAGGAAATAGGTCCGGGTCAGCGCGGTCCGCCAGACGTCCGCTTCAGCCGGGGTGAGGGTCGCGGCGAAGGTGATCGTCTCGCTGATCCAGGCGGCCGGGTCGAACGCCCGTAGCACGGACACCACACCGGTGACCGAATCCGGATCCGCACCGGCTATCTCCGTTTGAGCCGCGAACAGGCCGTCGATTGTCGAGAGATCAAGCTTGCCGGCCAGATCGGGGCGAACGGCGCCAACTCGGCGGGCCAGTTCGGCGCGCAGCAGTTCCTGTGTGAGATTCACGTGTACACTGCGGCCAACATAGCGGCACCGGGCGGATCCCGGTGCCGGGCGAGCAGTCCCGAGGTCAGTCGGTAGGGGTCGACGCGCTGGTGAACACCCCGGTGCGGTTCCAGATATTCGACGTCCCCCGTCGCACCCGTCGCGGCCGCGAGCAGGCGCTCCGCCCGCGTCATGGTCCTCTCGAGCAGATCGGCGCGAAACGATTCCCTGTCGCCCGGCCCCAGTTTCGCGATGAAGTAGAGCCGCATTCCCAGGCGTACGGTCATCTCGTCGTGGCGCGACGTCACGTCGTCCAAGAGGGTGCGTACCGAAAGGGTGCGCCAATCACCCTGCCTGGCCGAGGTGATGCGCCCGTCCACCGGCACACGGCCGAGCGAAACCCGGTGCACCGTCCCGTCGAGCCGTTCGAGTGCCTTGTGCAGCAGCACGTAGTCGGGTTCCAGGCCGCGGTCATATAGCAGCACTGTCTCATCGTGAAGAGGGACGAGAGGCACCAGTTCACGCAGGGCGCAAGCCAGGTAGTTCGGTCGGCCTTCGGCACTCACGATCTGCCGCAAGGGAAGGCCAGCCGCGGTCAGGTCGAGGTACACCGGCCCGCCGCTGTTTCGCAGGTCCAGGCAAAGCCCCGCGGCCATCAGCAGATCGATGACCTCGTCTAGTCCGAGGCCGGGCGGCTGGTGCGTGGAGAGTCCCGGATTGTGCAGGCCGAGACGGGCGTAATGAGCGGCCCACAGCTCAAGTACCCTGGCACTCGCCGGATGCACCCAACCGGAGTTCTCGACCGCCTCCAGATAGGGCCGGCAATCGGCGAACGGGGCGCGCTCTTGTCCGGCCCGGTAGCGCACGTACAACTCGCCGACGTCATCTTCGGAGCAGTTCGAGTAGTCGACCTCACCGACCGTGCGGTCGAGGAACTCCCAGAAGCCGAGCGTCTGCTCGCACGGGTGGTAAGTGCTCGGGCTGTACCGGTAGGTCACCGACGTCAGCAGGTCGGTAGCGCGGTACATGACGTCTGTCCAAAGCAGACCCTTAAGGTGGCTGGGGGTCAAGGGTTTCGTCGGGGTGATCGTCACCGGCGCGACAAGCACTCCCTTCCGCTTCTTCGGCCTCGCGCCAGGAGCGGCGCTCAGTGTGACACCACCCTGCTCGTGCGGGCGATCACATCGACAAGCTCCGCTCGGGTGGGGGCCCCTCGCGGGACGACGCCCCGGTACTCGGCGAGTGCGGTACTCACCCGCGCCGCGAAGGCCGGTTTGTCGAAGAGGTCGGGGCGATCGAGTCCCATCAGCACGCGGGTCAGCCCGTGCCAAACGACGGGATCCCGGGTCGCGGCCAGGCCGACGGCCCG
Organism: Amycolatopsis sp. H20-H5; assembly: GCF_035828755.1. Taxonomy (NCBI): domain Bacteria; kingdom Bacillati; phylum Actinomycetota; class Actinomycetes; order Pseudonocardiales; family Pseudonocardiaceae; genus Amycolatopsis; species Amycolatopsis sp. H20-H5. The sequence continues at coordinate 100,545 of NZ_JAYMZS010000008.1, forward strand.
CAATCCGGTCGGCGCTCCGCCAGATCCGGCGTCGCCCAGCGCCGCCTGCCGGAGCCGCCGGAGCCGGTCGGTGCTCTCCGCCGCCGCGTGCTCGAACCAGGGCTCGTAGAGGTCCGCGGCGAACCTTGCCGCGCGAGCCATGAGATCGTCGCCGGAGGTTTCCGCGACCAGGTCGGCCAGGCCCAGCCCATGCACCAGCGCGAGCGACATGCCGCGGCCGAAGGTCGGATCCGTCACGCACGCCGCGTCGCCCACCTGCACCACCCCGGCCACCGGCGGCGCCGGATCTATCGCCAGCCCCCCGAGCCGGTTGGGTGGGCTCCCGAGAACCCCGACCCCCGAGACCGGGACCGCCCGGCCGTCCGCGAACCAATCGCCCACCCAGGGTGTCGCGGCCGCGACGGCGTCGAAAACGGCCGGTTCGCGGACAGCCGAGAATGCCTTGTCCCGCAGTGGGAGGCCGATCGCTACCGAAAAGTGCTCACAGTCACCGGGGTGCAACACGCCGATGTAGTGATCACTGACGACCCCCGCGGCGTTACCTCGGTTCAGGGCTCGAAGTGGGCCAGGTCGCCGATAGAAGCGTCCCAGGATCAGTTGCTTCGTGGGGACGACCCGGTCGGGAGGGACGCTCTGCCCCGCGGCGATCAGCCAGTCCCTGGCTCGGCCTCGGCGGCCAGTGGCGTCGACGACGAGATCGGCCGCCACGGTGACGCCGTCGAGGAGCACTGCGGTGACCCGCCGGTCCGCACCGATGGAGACGCCGCGCACCGGGTCGTTGTACCGGAAGACCACTCCCGCCGTGTCGCGGACGGCGCGGTGCAGCACCAGTTCGAGGACAGTGCGCCGGCAGCCGAGTGCGACCAGGTCGGGGTCGTCCGGCTGCTGATCGTGCGGTGCCGAGCGGGTCAGGTCGAGCAGGGGTGCCCCCACCTCGAGCAGGGCGTCGAGCACATCTGGTGCCCTCGCCCGAAGTGCCTGTACCCCGAGCGAAGTCAACGAGTGCGTATGCCGTGCCTGCGGCACCGCCAGTCGATGCCACCGGGAGGCGACCTCCTCGACCGGACCCTCCGGAGGGGGTGCCGATCCTTCCAGCACAAGGACATCGTGCCCTTCCCGAGCCGTGGCCAGCGCTGCCGCCAGGCCGGCCACACCGGCGCCGACGATCACGATCCTTGCCATCGCGAACTTTCCTTCCTGAGGTTCAGCGGGTGGCCGGCGTTCCATGCACGAAGAAGACACGGCGAACGTCGCCGACAGCGCGCGGCGGCACCGGATCAGGCCAGCGGCCGAAGTCGGCGCCCGGCTCACCGGGTTGGACCGCCTGGACCGAGAACCCGTGCCGCGCGAAAAACTCTTCGGGTTCGTCGGTGCCGAACAACCATGGACAGCCCCATCGGGCGAAGACTTCGAGAAGCCCCTTCATAGAGGGCAACCGGAGCGCAGCGGCGTTGACGACGTCCGCCGCGATCGCGCTGCCGGGCGCGCTCAGGGCCCGGACCCGGTCGAGAATACGGTGGGCGTCGGCTTCCGGGATGTAGTAGAGCAGTCCTTCCAACAGCCAGGTCGAGGGCCGTGTCGGTTCGTAACCGGCATCGACGAGCCGAGTCTCCCAGTCCGGCGCGCGCAGATCGACCGCGACCACGCGCCGGTCCACGCGCGGCACCTCCGCGCCCAGTACCTGCTCCTTGACCTCGACCACGGCGGGCCGGTCCACCTCGAACAACGTGACGTGCCCTGGCCAGTCCAGCCGGAAGGCCCTCGAATCCATTCCGGCCGGCGCGATGACGAGCTGGCGCATCCCCGGATCGCAGGCGACACCGGTCAGGAAATCATCGAAGAACCGGGTACGGATGGCGTTGTAGTCCGGTGTGCTGGGCAACGTGCGATCCCGCTCGGGCGGGAAGGTTACCGCCCGGATCTCGTCGAGCAGGCCGGGACCGATTTCACCGGCGAACGCCTCGGCGTAAGGATCGGAATAGAGGCAGTCCGGACGACGCGACTCGGCGGCTCGCAGCGCGGCGGTCAGCAGCGCTGTGCGTTCGACGGCGGCAAGGTCAGGCATGGCGAGTCTCCCCCGATGGGCTGGGTTCGGATTCGGTCAACCGGCGCCAGTTGGCCGGATCGGTGCGGATCAACCGGTCTTTGACTTGGGCAGGACGGGTGCCAGCGCCGACCTCGGCGTGCCAGTCCCGCGCGAACGCCTCGCGGTCGAGGACCCGGACCGCGAGCGGCCGAAGCCCACCGCTGCGACGAGCGGCGGCGTAGGCGGGCGCCTCAGTGCACAACGCGGTCTCCAGCACGGTGCCGAGCTTCGCCACCTCCGCCGTACCCCAGTGCTGTTGCGGCGCGAGCGCGAACTCATACCCCGGCTTCGCTCCATCACCCCGCTCTGGGTGGCAGGACGCGTTTCGGATCTCCAAGCCACAGGTCGACAGCGCGCTTCTCAAAGCGCGTAGCACCTGGGACTCGCGTAGTCGCTCTCCGGCGACGTCAGCACCGCCGGCCCGGCCCGCGTACTCGACCCGCGGTACGCCACCGTCGACGTCGACGACGTGGACCACATCTCCGACCGCGTAACGGTAGAGGCCGCCGATGTGGCTGAACACCACGTGGTACTCACGGCCGGGTTCGAGTTCGTGCGGCTCGAAGGTGGCCGACCCAGCGTCCAGTTCATCGTCCGCGCTGACGAACTCGTATACCGACGCCGTCGAGACCAGGCTTCCCGCCGTGGCGTGGCGGTCAAGGGTTACCCCGACCGGGCCCTCCGACGCCGCCACCGGCGCGGGCAGAAGTTGCACGTCGGCGCCGAACTGTTCGCGCAGCCTGGGAAGGTACAGCGACGCGAGTCCGCTGGTCCAGCAGAAGATCGCCCGCATGTTCGGCCAGACATGTGCAGGTCGCACCGTCCCGAACATCGCCGCGAGACGTTCGAGTTCGGCGGCGCGGCCAGGATCCGGGGCCGCGAACGGATGCCCACCCAGTGTCCCATCGTGGATCTCCCGGACGATCCTCTGCCACCACAAGGAAAGCTGGTAGGGCAGTGCGGCCACCGCGGCCGGGTTGATGCCGATGACGCAGCGGACATCGCCCACAATAGCCTGCCGCAGCCGCAGGTAGGCCTTCTCCAAGTGATCGTCTGGCGCGACAGGGAACCGCAGCGTCGACCAGGACGCGTCGCTCCCGGGCTCGGCGGACAGGGGCTCGCCGAACATTGCGCCGAAGTCGACCTGGCTGGCCCCCAGGTGGGGACGTCCGGACCGCGTGATCCCGGCTACGGGCAGCGGATCGTGTTTGAGATTCAGCACCGCGTCCGGCCGTGCGAGAACGTCCGGATGGTGTTCCGCCAACGGTGCCCAAGCGGCGTAGAAGAACGGGAAGAACACGCTGCGCATGAACTCGGCGGTCACCGGGATTTTCTTGTGCGCACCGGTGCTGCCGCTGCTGGTGAAGTAGACGACCGGGTCGTCCGCCGACAGCACGCCGGGCTCACCTGCCGCCGTCCGCTCCACCCACGGTTCCAGTGCGCGATAATCGCGGATCGGGACAGCCTTACGGAAGTCCGCCAGTGTCCGGATGCTGTCGAATCCGTGCTCACGACCGAAGACCGTGTCCGCGTTGTGCGCGAGAAGGTTCTCGAGTACCTCCGCCTGATGCGCCAGGAGGTTGGTATTCGCGGCCAGTAGCCCGGCCCGCTCGGCGAACACACGCGCGCGGTACCGGTCCAACCGGTCCGAGCCGGGTTCAGGCGACACGTCGCACCATCGCTTCACGGATCTCGGCCACGGTCGCGGCAACTCCGGCGCGCTCAGGGATCACCCTAATGGGAGCCGCTTCCACCTCCTCGAGCATCAAGACTTTCAACTCTCGCTGGAAATCCACGAAGGCCGGATAAATCGGTTCGGTACCGTGATGCTCCAAGCGGTTTATGCGCGCGCCATCGCCACAGCGACGCCAGGCCGTCACCGGATCCACCTCGAGGTAGATCACCTGCTCCGGCTTCGGAAACGAGCGCCACCAGTCGAAAGCCGGATTCGGCTTCCCGCTCAGCAACCGGCACTTGGCGAGAATCTTGTAGTAATAAGAATCGACCACGACAGGTCGGACGCCGGAACAGGAAGCGATCCGGTCACGCAGGTGGACTACCGCAGTCTGGAGCAGACTGATCGCGAAGTCGACCGTGTAAACGTCGTCGAGCGCGGGCAGCACCTCCTTGACCAGCGCACGCTTGAGAGCGCGCACAACACCCCGCCCGTCAACGAGGAACTCGTCGTCCACCGACACCACTTCGCACGAATCGGCCAGCTCGACCAGCGCGCTCGACTTACCGGAGTAGTCAGCTCCCAGCAGGACCGTGAACGGTGGCCCCATTGCCCGGCCGGCGCCGTCCATCTGCCGGCCGAGCCGATGATCGATCTTGGTGACGGTCACTACTTTTCTCCCCAGCTCGAATACCGGACGCCCTGACACGATAGATTAATTTTCCAGAAATTTAACCAGTCATATTTCGGATTGAGAATCGGTGAATCGCGGATAGCCAAGAGCGGCTCCTGGCGACTAGTTTCGCGTGATGCTGTTTAGTTTACGTGTGGTTTACTTGTCGGATGGAGTTGGTGGTGGACGAGCGTGCTGAGTTGCGGGCGCTGATGGACAGTTCGGACGTGCCGGCGTCGGTGGCGACGCGGGCGCGGATCGTGTTGTGGTGGGCGGAGGGTCGGCAGAAGCTGGAGATCGCGGCGTTGGCGGGGGTGTCGCGGCCGACGGTGAATTTCTGGTTGTCCCGTTATGGTGCCGAGGGGATCGCGGGGTTGCTGGAGAGGCCGCGTGGGGCGGGCCGGGAGCAGGTTCCGGCGTCGATCCGGGCTCGGATCCTGGCGGCCACGCGCACCAGTCCGCCTGGTGAGTCGGGGTTGTCGCACTGGTCGAGCCGGGAGATGGCTGTGTTCATCACGCGCACCGAGGGGGTGTCGGTGTCGCATCATTACGTGGCGAAGCTGTGGCGTGAGAACGGGTTGAAGCCGCATCGTCAGGGCACGTTCAAGGTCGGCAAGGACCCGGCTTTCGCCGAGAAGGTCGCTGACATCGTCGGGCTGTATCTCGACCCGCCGGGCGGGGCTGTGGTGCTCTCGATCGACGAGAAGACGCAGATCCAGGCCTTGGACCGCACTCAGCCGCTGCTGCCGATCGAGTTCGACGCGAGCGAGAAACGCACCCACGACTACGTCCGGCACGGCACCACGAACCTGTTCGCCGCACTCAACGTGAGCACCGCAGAGGTGTTCGGCGAGTGCACCCCCACCCGCAACGGTGCCGACTTCCTCGCCTTCCTCAAGAAAGCGGTGAAACCTCACGCGGGCACCGAGATCCACGTCGTGCTGGACAACCTGTCCACCCACACCACGCCCGACGTCATGGCGTGGCTGGAGAAAAACCCGCACGTGCGCTTCCACTTCACCCCCAAGGGTTCCTCCTGGCTGAACCAGATCGAAACCTGGTTCGGCATCGCCACCCGCCAGTCCATCCGCCGCGGCACCTTCACCAGCGTCACAGTCCTGATCAAGCAGATCCGCGACTACATCGCCCACTGGAACACCGACGCCAAGCCGTTCACCTGGACCGCCACCGCCGAGGACATCCTCGCCAAAGTCCGCCTCGTCCAGACCAACATCAAGAAACTCGTCGACAACAACACCAAGTAAAAACAACAGAATCACAAGACACTAGGATATAGGCCTGATGTTCTTCCACTTCGAACGCCCTGTGCATCCTGCGCAGCCATAGACCCCCTGATCACCGCCTACCACGCGCAGCTGCTGGGAGGTGGACGATGACCAAGAATCCCGCTGAGCAAACAGCGGGACACGCGGAGATCGGCGCCGCGCGGCTGCTGCTGTCGCGGATGGGTGTCACGGCCGAAGACCTGCTCGCCGACCCGGCGGACAAGCCGGAGATGCCGACCTTCGACGTCTACATCCCCAAGGTCGCCGCGACCCTGTCGGTCACCACCGCGCGGGCGTACGGCTCCTACTGGAAACACGTACACCGGCATTGGGGCGCCCGGCGACTCGATGCAGTGAGCGCCAGCGACATCCGCGCACTTGCCGAGCAGGTCAAAGCCAACGCACTGGTCCGGCGCAACTCCCGCGGCGGACGCAACGCCGCGGAAGACTTCGTCGCCGCCGTGCGCCGCATTTATCGCCGCGCCGAAGACGACGATCTGATCGACGAACGCGCCAACCCCGCTCGCAAAGTCACCAAACCCCCGACGGACGCCCTCCACCCGACGCGCCCTGCGGAGGCGTCCGGTGGGACATCATCCTGCTCGACGGTACTGAGTCGTCGACACGGCGGCGGAGCTTAGATCACTGCCGACAGATGCGGCCGGCAACGCCATGTGCCGCTGTTTGTCACACTGGCTTTGACGTGGTCGCGGTGGCAAGGTGCCGTTATGACTACTCCTAAGGGGATCGTCGGCGTGTTCGACCGGGCCGCCGAGACCTACGACGACGTCGGCGTGCCATGGTTCCGGCCGATCGCATCGGGGCTGGTCGAGGAACTGGCCGTACGGCTAGGAGAGCGAGTGCTCGACGTCGGCTGTGGGCGCGGGGCGCTGCTCGCCCCGCTGGCCAGTGCCGTCGGGCTGACCGGGCGCGTGCTCGGCATCGATCTCGCGCCGCGGATGGTGAACCGCACGGCCGAGGACTTCCTGGACCTGCCGCAGGTCGAGGTGCGGATCGCCGACGCCGCCGCGCCCGGCCTGCCCGTGTCATCGTTCGACGTCGTCGCGTCGTCGCTCGTGCTGTTCTTCCTGCCCGACCCCGCCGCCGCGATCCGCTCGTGGACAGACCTGCTGGTATCCGGCGGCCGGATGGGCGTGACGACCTTCGGACCCCAGGACGAGCGGTGGCGTGAGATCGACGCCGTCTTCACGCCCTACCTCCCGAAGGAGATGCTGGACGCGCGGACCAGCGGCAGCCGCGGACCGTTCGCCTCCGACGAAGGCGTCGAGGGGCCGCTCCGCGAAGGCGGCCTTATTGAAGTGCGCACGGCGCACCGCGTGGTCGAGGCGGTCTTCCGCGACGCCGAGCACCTGGTGGAGTTCTCCTGGTCGCACGGCCAGCGCGCGATGTGGGAGGCGGTGCCGCGGCGCGAGCACCCCGCGTTGCGGCAGCGGATGGTCGAACTGGCCCGCGGGTTCGGTAACGAGTCGGGCCGGTTCTCATTCACTCAGCCCGTCCGGCACACACTGGGCGCCGCAGCCTAGGCGTGGGTGAAAGGGATCTTGTTCTGGGTGAGTCACGAGCACCTAACGTGATCAACCAGGGCGGTGGCGTTACCGGCTCATCACCATGCCGTGGCCGTGGCTCTGGTTGTGCCCGAAGGAGTAGTAGTCGCCTGGCGTGAGCGGTCGCGTGCGATCCGCTGGCGGGCACGCGATCAGCAACCTCAAGACACCGGTGAGCGTTGCCCCTGCTCGCCGACAACAGTCCTCGCGGACACCATGCCGCCAGCGATCGGCTCGGCTGCCGCAGTCGAATGGGAGCACCGCGTCCCGCCCTGCGGCCACGTCGCCATCGCCGGTGGCCTGCAACTATGCCTCGGACCGGCCCACTCCGGCCGCACAGTGAATGCGTTAGCGCAATAGGTCAGACTCGACACGCCCGGACAGAGGTTACCGACAGCACGAAGACGAACGGGGTTGTAAATGATCATAGTTGAGGCTGGCCGTGAGTTGCGCCTATGGTCGCGAGGTCATGGAATTTCGTCCACTCAAACACGTCAGGATGGAGTAAGTGAATATGTTTCGTTTTTCTGCGCCCGTGCTGCGTAAGGGACTTTTTGTCGCAGCAGCCGCAGGGCTCGTCTCACTGGTCGCCCCAGCGGCGGCCGGTGCCGACCAAATTCACGCCAACGACAGCGGCCCTATCACTTACTATCACGACACCAACTTTAACGGCCAGTACGATCAATCGTGGCCGGTCGCATACGGTGACTGCAGGAGTCTGGACAAGCCCATTGGACATGCCAAATCAGCGGTGAACAACAGTTACTATGACGCCGTGTTCTGGAGTGACTCCAAATGCAAAGGCAAGTCCTACACACTGCGCCCTGGAGAGTCGACATCCAATTTCGGTTTCAAAGCCCATGGGCTCGGGGGCTGACCACGGGGACCTCAACCCGTGTTCCATCGAGCTCACGCGCGAGCGCTCGTGACTTCGACCGGCGCCGGATTCGTCGGGTCCTGGTGAACTGAGGGCTGGGCGCTGCCGCCGATCCGCCAGCGTTGGCCTGCCCGCTGGCTAAACGCTGGCGGATTCTGTGCGCGATAACGTTGCCGAGAGTGATCGAGGGGAGGGTGCAGAGACTTCGCCTTCACGAACCTCGTCGCTCCACGGTTCATGAGGACAATTCTGAAGACGAGTACTCCTGTTACAGGTGGTAATCATGTCGTTCAGTCCGCTGACGATCCCGTCGTTCTACTGTCCGATTCCTGTCGAGGTTGCGCCGGGCGCCGAGGAGATCAACCAGGGCACGGTCGCATGGCTGGACCGCTTCGGAGTCTGCCGTGACGGCAAGCAACGGGACCGCTTGGCGGACATGAATATTGGCCTGTCCGCCTGCCTGACGGTGCCAGACGGCTCCGCTCAGCTTCGCCAGATCTACAGTGACCTCACCCTCTGGTTCTACGCCGTCGACGACTCGATCGCGGATGAGTCGACCACCGGCGTGTCACCTCAGCTGAGCGTGCAACTGCTGTGGCTCGCCCGAATGCTCGAAAGACCCGCCACGGAACTATCAGGAAACCAGCCGTGGATGACCAGGTCGCTGCGGGATGCCCTGCTCCGCCTCCACCGACATGCCGGCCCGGTGGCGATCACACAGTGGGCCGACAGCGTGCACTCCTTCATTCTCAACCTGCTGCTGTCGATTACCACACGGCCGGAGCGGCAGACTCCCGGGCTCGACGAGTACGTAGTTACCCGTATGAGTCAGGGAGGCCAGTTGGTGGTGAAGATGATTCCGATCGTCGGTGACTATCGCCTTGCACCTAACGACAAGTATGATCCGCGAGTTCAAGCACTGGAGGAGATGGTCAGTTTTCTGACTGCGTGGGGCAACGACATTTTTGGATATGACAAGGAAGTGTTCCGCAGTCATCGGTACGGATATCCATCCATCCCCGGTGCACTGAGTGTGCTGGCCCTCGAAAACGATTGCTCGATACAACAAGCTGTCCCGATCGCCACCGCCTTCCATGATCGAGTCATGTGCCTTTTCATGCGCCTGCGTCAGCAGGTGCTTCGCGACGCGGCACCCGAACTCGCCCGCTACCTGACTGGGCTTGGCCAGTGGATTCGCGGCTACCTGGAATGGGCGTTGACGAGCGAGCGATACCAGGATCCCCGCAACCCGGACGACGACGTCGTCATCGAACGGCCCAGCATGCCGACTGTGCGTGACACCGGACCGGTCGACGACGTGATGGAACCGCTGCCCATTCCCACCATTGCGTGGTGGTGGGAGATGCTCGACGATGCCGCAGGCCGGTCAACGGGTTAGATCTGGAGAACGGTTCTGGGTCGAACCGGCTGGCATGACACGCACGAGAGGAGCGCCGGTGGTGAGCCCTCCGACGGTAGTGGTCATAGGGGGTGGCCCGGCTGGTTCAAGTGCGGCCCTCGCCGCGGCCACCACCGGAGTGCACACGATTCTGCTTGAACGGGGCGGTCCGCATCGCGACAAGGCTTGCGGTGACGCGCTTGTGCACGAGGCGTTGTCCGAGCTGCGAGCCAGCGGTGTTGTCGATCCTTCCCGGTTGGGCGGGCGGACCGTCGACTACGTGCGGTTCGAGGCATCCGCGGGTCGATGCTGGGACGAGCTGATGACCGGAGGATGTTGGATGGTGCCGCGGCGAATACTTGATCAAACACTCCGTGACCGGGCCGCGGCAGCGGGCGTTGATGTCCGCTATCACGCGCGAGCGGGACAGTTGTGCGTCGCCGGTCGGGGTGGGTTGCAGATACGGGTGGTTCTGCACACACGCGAACATGTGGTATTGAGGGCCGATGCGGTGGTGCTGGCGCATGGCGCGGCGACGCGGACGAGTGCTTCGTGGGGAATTGACGGGAACCCTACCCGCGCTGCTGCTGTCACGCGTTACGAGCCGGACTCGGGTCGTGACAATCTATGCTTTCAATTCGATGCGGCCGCCCATGGCCCCGGTTACCATTGGGATTTTCCGGCGATGAGTGGAACGCGCAATACCGGAGTATTTTCGCTGTCGCGCTCAGACCTCCGGCGAAATATAGAAATATTGTCTAACAGTGCCGGGTCACACAAAGACGCCACTGCACAGTGGCGCGGCGGTTACGAACCGCTGTGGTCAGGAGACGGCAGGGTCTGGCACCACGACTTCGGTATGATCTCCTGCGGCGACGCCGCTGGAGTCGTGGATCCGCTGACCGGTGAGGGAATGGGTCCCGCTTTGCTGACTGGTAGCGTCGGAGGTCGCGCGGCCGCCATGTTCGCCCAGGGAGACCGTCGTCAACTACACCACTACAGTGACTGGCTCGCCGAGTGGGCCTCGGCTCGATATCAACTTCGACGTGACAGAGTGACGTGGGCTCATCTGGTCGGCGTGTGAGCAATAAGAACGCGTCTGAGAACTGTCGCAGCAGCCGCCGCTCGAAGCCTCGGGCGCCTGTCCTTCGAAGCCGCCTACCCTCCACAAAGGACGAAAAGTCCACCCATTCGCCCGTTTCATACCGCCACGACCGTTTCATGCGTGCCCTGAAGGCCACCATGACAGCGTTAAACGCCGTGAAGGCTCCCATCAGGGCACACGGCAAACCTGGGGTGGCGACCGAAGGAGACTTCCCTCGACTCAACCTTGCAAAGTCCCCTTCACCAGAACAGGCCGTGTGAAAATCCGACCACCGGCGGGTGCCTCGGGGCTTATCCGTGATACCTACCGCGCAACCCCGCCGGACGGTCCGGCACCCCTTGGTCCAGGTCCGCGGCGACCGGGAGCCCGCCCAGGCGCCACACCCTCGTTCCACCCCGCGCCGACGATCCTGACGGTCACGGCGATCGGCGGCGTGCCTGCCCAACGCCCCCAACGTCTCCTCGAGGGTCCCGTGGGCCATGTCGACGACGTACGCCCAGTCTCAGTGTTATTGCTGGTCACGGCCGGACCAGGGACGACTTTAGCGCCGGGAAGTCCAGGCGACAATCGAGTGTTCGGTGATCTCGACCTTGTCGTCACCGACAGAGATCAGGACCGACCTGGTGGCTTGCGGCGACGACCGCTGGGTCGGCCGGAAGTTGCCACCTTGGTGCTGAGGCGGGTGATCGTGCGGCCCGGCGAGTCTCGTGCCCGTAGGCAGCAGCGCGGCCGGGGTGAGATCAGCCAGGGTTGACACCCAGGCCGGCGAGTAGGCCACACATGTCGTCCAGTTGCAGTATCATTGTCTGAATGAACCGGCGCGGGCAATGCGACGTTGAGTCGCGTGGGCGACCGTGCAGGTCGGCAAGTAACAGGGCTTGACATTCTCAAGTCTATGGAGGCTGACGATGTCGAAAAATCAATCCACTTTACCGCTACTGCAGGCGGCATTGAATGGTGATCGCGTCCATCCCGCGGCACCTCGCACGCCAGGTGATATCGCAGCGCAGGCTCGCACGGCAGTCGGCGCGGGCGCACGATCTTTACACCTACATCCCTATGGTGAAGACGGCAAACAGACCTTCGCTGCAGAACCTTGCGCCACCACGCTACGAGCAGTGCGCGCTGCCTGTCCCGGCATTCCGATCTCACTGAGCACCTCGGCCGACGTCGAGCCCGACCCACAGCGGAGAATTTCGCTGATTGAAAAATGGACCGTGCTGCCGGACCTGGTGACCGCAAACCAGGGTGAAGACGGTATCGGTGAGCTGTGTGAACTTTTGGTCGCCCGGGGTATTGGCATCGAAGCTGGCCTGTTATGTCTCGATGATGCCTATCGTTTCGTCGCGGCTGGCATCGCTCCGCATTGTGTGCGTGTCATGGTCGAACCCCTCGACGCCGACCCCGCGGCGGCCGTAGCGCACGCTGAAGCGATCGAAGGTGTACTTGCAGCAGCTGGCGTCGTACTGGAACAGGTCCACCATGGCGACGGGGTGGCATCGTGGGCGGTCAACGTACGCGCCGTTCCTCTCAAGCACGGTATCCGGACGGGACTGGAGGACACGCCCGTGCTCCCAGACGGCCGGATCGCGGAAGACAACGGCGACCTCGTCGCTGCGGCCGCCCGCATACTCGCGCAGCATAAACGTCCAGATCGATGAGCATAATCTCAGTAACCGACGCTCGCAGCTTGCACTGAACCCGCCACACCTCATCTACTCAGTCTGCTCATCATCGGGCTGGGGCTCGGCTTGATCGTGGCTACCGTGATGAATATCGCGACTACTGGTCTGCGATCCGACGACGCCGGAGTCGGCTCAGCGATGGTGACCACCTGCCAACAGATCGGCGGAGCCCTTGGCGTCGCGTTGTTGTCCACAATCGCGGTCCACCCCGCGCTCACGGCTGGGACATAAAGCCTTTGCCGTCTCCCCGCGTCTGCCTGCCCGCCCACACCGCCGCACACACCGCTGGAACACCATCGAGCACACCTGAAAAACGAGCCGACGCGGTTCACCGGAGCTCCCACCGGGCACGTCGAACACTGCCCTGGCGGCAAGAGCGAAACGCTCGGCACGCGGTTTCAGGCTTTGACGCCGCCGGCGGCGAGCCCGGTGCGCCAGTACCGTTGTAGGGCGAGAAACGCCAGGATCAGCGGGATGATCGAGAGCAGGGAGCCGGTGACGACGATGGTTTTGAGTCCGGGGTCACGGGTGAGCTGGGTGTTGAGGGTGTAGAGGCCGAGCGTGACCGGGTAGAGCCGGTCGCTGGTGAGCATCACCAAGGGCAGCAGGAAATTGTTCCAGATCGCGACGAACTGGAACAGGAACACGGTGACCAGCGCGGGTGCCATGAGCCGGAGGCTGATGGTGAAGAAGACGCGCAGGTCGCTCGCGCCGTCGATACGGCCGGCCTCGAGCAGTTCGTCGGGGACCGACGCCGCGGCGTAGACGCGGGCGAGGTAGACGCCGAACGGGCTGATCATGCTGGGCAGCAGCACCGACCAGACGGTGTTGGTCATGCCGACGCCGGCGAGCATCAGGAACAGCGGCACCGCCAGCGCCGTCGGGGGGACCAGCACACCGGCGAGGATGGTCGAGAAGGTGGCGGTACGGCCGCGGAAGGTGAATTTGGCGAGCGCGTACCCGGCCATGGCCGAGAGCAGTGTCGCGACGGCCGCCCCCACCACGGAGTACAGCACACTGTTGGCGAGCCAGCGCAGGTACACGCCGTCGCCGTAGGTCACCGTCTGCTCGAGGTTGCGGCCGAGCTGGTTGTCGGCGAACCACAGGCCGAAGGTGGAGGAGAGCTGGGACGCTGATTTCGTCGAGGACACCACCAGCCAGAAAACGGGCAGCAGGAAGTACACCCCGACGACGAACATCGCGGCCGTGGGCAGTACCGACAGGCGCGCGTCGCGGCGACGGCGGGTCGGCGGGGGCTTGAGCTCAGTGGCGGTCACAAGGCGGCTCGTTTGCGGGTGATGCGGAAGAAGACCGCGGACAGCACGACGATGACGAGGGTGACGATGACGCTCATCGCGGCGCCCAGTCCGTAGTTCTGCGCGGAGATCTGGGCGTAGGAGGCCATCGAAGGGGTGTAGCTCGAGGACACAGCGGTCGAGACGCCCGCCATCACCTGCGGTTCGGTGAACAGCTGGAAAGTCCCGATGATGGAGAACACCGCGGTCAGCACCAGCGACGGCGCGATGATCGGCACCTTGATCCGCCAGGCGATCGCCCAGCCCGACGCTCCGTCGAGCCTGGCCGCTTCGTAGAGCTGCGGCGGGATGGCTTGCAGCGAGGAATAGAGGATCAGCATGTTGTAGCCGGTGAACGTCCAGGTGACGATGTTGGCGATCGAGTAGAGGATCACGTTGCCCGACAGCAGGTCGGGGTGCAGGCCGAGTGGGCCGAGCAGCTGGTTGATCGGCGACAGGTTGGGGGCGTAGAAGAAGCCCCACATCACCGCCGCGATCACGCCGGGCACCGCGTACGGCAGGAAGAACGCGAGCCGGAAGAAGCGGCGCAGCCGCACGACCGCGGAGTCCAGCGCGAGCGCGAGGATCAGCGCGAGGCCCAGCATCACCGGGATCTGGATCACCCCGAACAGCAGAACCCGGCCCAGCGACGCGGTGAAACCGCGGTCAGCGAGCGCCGCGGCGTAGTTGCCGAGCCCGGCGAACACCTCGCGCGGGCGTCCGTAGGTGGACGTCCGGGTCACGGTGCTGAAGCTCTTGACGACGGCGACGACGATCGGTGCCACGTAGAAGATCGCGAAACCCAGGAGGAACGGGGCGAGCAGCACCCACGCCGCACGCGTCGCGGGGCGCCGCCGCCGAGGTGCGCGGGCGGGCAGCGGGTTGCGGCGGGTCTTGAGCGGGACGGGGGCTGGGGACACGGCGGTCATCGCGGGTTCCTAGTTCGACGCCACGGGGATGGACTGGCGCTGCAGGTCGGTGATCGTCGCGGCGGTGGCGTCGGTGAGCGCCTGGCGCACCGATCCCCCGCCTGCCAGGGCCGCGCCGAACCCGTCACGCACGTGGGCGTAGGTCTGCTCCATCGCCGGGCCCCAGGTGAAGTCCTGGCTGACGCCCGCACCGGCCTCGCGGAACACGGCGTTGACGTCCTGTCCGCCGAAGAACTTCGTGTTGTCGGGCGACGCCGTCGCCGTCGCCTGCGCCTCGTTGGTGGCGGGATAGACGCCGCCTTGCGCGGTCAGGATCGCCAGCGACCGCGGGTCGGTGTTGAGCCACAACGCGAACTCGGCCGCTTCCGCTGGGTGCTTCGACCCGGCCAGCACAGCGGTGGTCGAGCCGCCCCAGTTGCCGGAGCGGCGCTCGCCCTTGGTCCACTGCGGCAGCGGGGCGACCGCCCACTTGCCCGCGGTGGAGGGAGCCGCCTTGGCGATGGTGCCGACGCCCCAGGCCGCGCCGGTCCAGGTGGCGACCTGTCCGGAGTCCAGCGCCTTGTTCCACGATTCGGAGAACCCCTGCAGGTTGGACACCAGTCCCTGGGAGATCAAGCCCTGCCAGTAGTCGGCGACCTTCGCCGTCGCCGGGTCGGCGAGGCTGACCTTCCACTGCTGCCCGTCCTGGGCGAACCAGTGCCCGCCCGCCTGCCAGGCCAGCCCGGCGAACCAGTTGACGTCCTTCTGCGGGAAGTGCGTGATCGTGAGCTTCGGGTCGGCCGCGTGCAGCTTCTTGGCGGCCAGGGCGTACTCGTCCCAGGTCGTCGGCACGGCGATGCCGTACTTGTCGAAGAGGTCCTTGCGGTAGAACAGCGCCATCGGCCCGGTGTCCTGGGGCACGGCGAACACACCGTCGCCGCCGACCGAGGCCTGCGCCCAGGTCCAGCCCACGAACTTCGCCTTCGCCTCGCCGACGCCGGGGCAGCCGGATATGTCGCGCAGTCCTTGCTGGACTCGGAACCCGGGCAGGCTGTCGAACTCGACCTGGCCGAGATCGGGTGCCTGCCCGGCCTTGAGGGCGGTGAACATCTTGTTGTAGGTGCCCTGATTGCCCTGCGGGGTCTGCTCGACCGTCACGTGGATGTCGGGGTGGCCGCTGTTCCAGGCCGCGACGGCCTGGTCGATACCGGGCACCCAGGACCAGAACGTGAGCTCGACCTTGCCACCGGCGGGCGTGCACCCACCCGAGGTGGCGGCGGGTCCGTCCTGTCCCCCGCAGGCCGTGACACCGGCGGCGGTCAGTGCGACTGCCGCGACGACCGCGGCGATCCGCCGCAGCGTTCGCCCGCGGGAGGACAGTACGAGGGGATGGGAAGAGGTGCGCGCCATTGCGTCGGTCCTTCGTCGGTCGGAGGGGTCGGCGTGCTCAGCCGAGGTCTGGGATGGTGGTGAGCTGCACCCGCGGGAGCGGCAGGTGGTGCAGTTCCAGGATCACGAGGGTGTTGTTCCCCGGCCGTAGCACCGGCCCCGGCAGATACAGGGTGCGCTGGGGACCACGGTCCCAGTAGCGGCCGAGGTTGAACCCGTTGACCCAGACCAGCCCCTTGCCGAACCCTGGCAGGGCGACGAATGTGTCCCCGGGTTCGTCCACAGTGAACTCACCCTGGCAGAACACCGGACCGGCAGTCCGCGGAACGGTTTCGGCGGCGGCGGTGAAGTCCAGGGCGTCCACAGTGTCCAGAGGCAAGGGGTACATGGTCACCTCGCCGACCGGGACGTCGTCGAGGAGGATGTCCCCGAGAATGCCTTTGGCGTCGGCGAGCTCCGGTCCGTAGTTGACGCGTCCGAGGTTCTCGACCAGCACGGTGACCGTGGTGGCCGGGCGATCGACGTGCAGCTGCATGGTCGTCTCGGCGCTCTCCCGTTCGAGGACGCCGCGCTCGACGCCGTCGACGATGATCTGGGCGCGGTCCCGGACGCCGGGAATGGACAGCGTGTAGGCGCCGGCCTGCGGCACATCGAACGCGTAGGCGGTGAAGCCGAAGTTCTGGCCGAGACGTTCCATGGTCAGTGGCGCGGCGGCCGTCAAGGGGGCCGACAGTGCGGGTAACGCGTCCAGCAGCGGGATCATCCTGGTCAGCAGCACGGTGCGCTCCGGCAGCAGCGGCGCCGGGGCGGGAGGCTCGACCGCGGGCAGCGTGGTGTAGCGGGCCAGGACCTCTCGATAGGCCTCGAACTTCTTCGTCGGGACACCGTGTTCGGACAGCGGCGCGTCGTAGTCGTACGACGTGATCGTCGGCTGGTAGTGCTCGAAGTGGTTGGCACCGTTGGTGAAACCGAAGTTCGTGCCGCCGCAGAACATGTACAGGTTGACCGACGCGCCGCCGGCGAGCATCTGCTCCAGTACGGCGGCCGCGTCCTGCGGGTCACGGGTGTGGCGTTCCTCGCCCCAATGGTCGAACCAGCCGTTCCAGAACTCCATGCACATCTTCGGGGTGCCGGGCCGGTGCGCGGCGAGCGTGGACCACGCGCTGTCGGGGTTCGAGCCGAAGTTCATGGTCGGCCACAGACCGGGCAGGCCACCGAGCGCGACCATCGTGGCGTCGTCCTGGTCGCAGGTCAGCAGCGGCACCGTCACCCCGTGCCCGCGCAGGCGCTCCACGAGCCACGTCAGATATTGCGAGTCGCCGGCACCGCGGTCTTTCGCGGCGGCGCCGAACTCGTTTTCCACCTGCATCGCGATGATCGGGCCACCGCGGTCGTGCTGCAGGTCCGCCACGCGCGGAATCAGCTGCTCGAACCACGCCTCCACCCAGGCGAGATAAGCCGGGTCGCTGGTCCGCAGGCGGAGACCGCTTTCGGCGAGCAGCCACGCCGGCAGTCCGCCGAAGTCGAGTTCGGCGCACACGTACGGTCCCGGGCGGAGGATGACGTGCAGTCCTTCTTCCTGTGCGGTGTCGAGGAAGCTGACCAGATCGAGCAGGCCTTGGAAGGTCGTTTCGCCGGGATACGGCTCGTGCAGGTTCCAGGGGACGTAGGTCTCGATCGTGTTCAAGCCCAGATAGCGCGCCCACCGCAGGCGTGAACGCCATTGCTCGGGCACGATCCGGAAGTAGTTGATACTGCCCGAGAGGATCCGAGTCGGCGTGCCGTCGATCTGGATGTGCTGCGTTCCGAGCGACACCTGGCCTGCCATCGGCGCCCTTTCCAGCTGGCCGGGAACGTTCCCGGGAATGTTCCCGGGAAGTATGGGCGAGCGGTCGGCGGTCGTCAAGGGTGAACTCGGCGAGCCCTATCGGGCGCGGAAGCCGCTGTTCAGGCTGTGGCCCGGCCGATCAGGGTGACCGGGAGGACCAGGCGCTGCGGTTCCTCCGTCAACAGCGTCCGCACCAGCGCCTGACCATGGCCGTACTTGTCGATACGCACCGTGGTCAGCGGCGGATGGATGAGGGCCGACATCGGCAGGTCGTCGAACCCGACGACCGCACAGTCCGCCGGAACAGCCCGGCCCAGCTCAAGAGCAGCCCTGACCGCCCCGATGCCCATCAGGTCGTTGAACGCGAAAATGCCGTCGACCTGAGGAAAGCCCGCCAGCAAGGTCCTGCTGGCGGCCAGCCCGCCATCGATACTCGGTGCCCCCTGGACCACCCGCGCCGACAGGTTCCCCAGCCCGGCTTCAGCACAGGCCTCGAGGAACGCGGAGCGCCGCTCGTCAAGCGCCACTCCCACCGAACTGTCGAGCATGCCCAGGTCCCGGTGTCCCCGGCCGAGCAGGCGGGCCACCGCGGCCCTGGTACCGGTGGCGAAGTCGTTGCTCACCGACCTCATCGCGGGATCGGTGAGCACTCGGTCGGCGACCACCAGCGAGATCGACTTGGCGTACTCGCCGAGCACGGACTCGGCCGTGCCGTAGAAGAACCCGACCACACCGCGCGCCGATCTGGCCAGCAGATCCTCGAGGGCACCTCGTTCGCGGACAGGATCGGCGTCGGTGTTGTACAGCACGACGCTGCACCCCGCGTCCTGCGCGGCGTCGTACACCCCGCGGGCCACGGCGGGGTAGAACGGGTTGGCGATATCGGAAACGACCAGCCCGATGACGTCCGAACGCTGGGTGCGCATACCCCTGGCCATGGCATTCGGGCGGTAACCCAGCTCCGCCACGGCGGCCAGCACGCGCTGCCGGGTCTCGGGGGCGATTTCAGCCTTGTCGTTCAGCGCCCGCGACACCGTCTGCCGTCCCACACCCGCGACCCGGGCGACGTCTTCGATCGTCGCCCGCTTCTCGCGCCGCATTCGTTCGGGACTCACCACCCACCTCCTCCGCAACCGACAGTAAAGCCGTCGGTCGGCAGACGGTGACAAACGGGTGCCGCCCGAGCGGGCAAGTCGCGGTCACAGAATGTCGCTGACGGGGCCGCAGGCCGACGACGGCCAACCGGGCATCGGTTGACGCTGATCGTCCGGGGAGATCGCGGCGGTCACCCAAGCGCGGATCTCGGGAAGACAAAAGGTGGACGGCGGGTCGAGCGGCTCAACGCGGCCTGCCTCAGGGCTCCGGTCTCTTCTGCGGCGCGATCAGCATGCCGAGGCGACCGGCCCCACGTCGTCGCGTTGAGTTGCGGCTCAAACACGATCGTGGTTCCGCACCCTGCGAACCGCGGCCGGAAAGGGCAAAATCCACTTGTGGAAGACGTAACGCCGTTGTGGCTGTTCGCCGATCAGCTGGGTCCGCACTTCCGTAGCGGCGCACTCACGAAGCGGCCAATTGTGCTGATCGAGTCCGCTCACGCTTTCGCCCACAAGCGGTATCACCGGCAGAAGCTGCACTTGGTGTTGGCCGGAATGCGCCAGCTCGCGGCCGACCTCGGGGATCGAGTCACCCTGATTCGCTCCGAAACCTACCGGAAGGGACTGCTCTCGTTCGGCAGGCCGGTCGTCGTCCACGAACCCGGATCACACGCGGCGGATCGGCTGGTGCGCCGCCTGCACGCCGACGGTCTGGTCGCCGAAATCCTGCCGACCGCGGGGTTCGCGCTGTCGAAGGCCGAATTCGCGCACTGGGCCCACGGTCGCCGGCGATTCGTCATGGAGGACTTCTACCGGGATCAGCGGCGGCGATTCGAAATCCTCATGGAGCCCGATGGCGAACCGGTCGGCGGACGATGGAATTTCGACCACGACAACCGGAAACCACCGCCCAAGCAGCGCACGCTACAGGTACCGAAACCGTGGCAGCCGCGGGAGAACGACATCGACGTCGACGTCCAGGCAGACCTTGACGCCCGAGTTCGCGACGGCACAGTCACGACGCTGGGTGTGGATGGCCCGCGGCAGTTCGCGGTCAGCCGTACCCAAGCACTCCGCGCACTCACGACGTTTCTCGATCACCGGCTCCCGACCTTTGGCCCGCACCAGGACGCGATTCTCGGCGAGGACTGGGCGATGTCGCACGCGTTGCTGTCGGTACCGCTCAATATGGGACTACTCAGCCCGCTCGAGGTCGTCGAGCAGGCTGAACGTCGCTACCGCGACGGCGCCGCGCCTTTAGCCAGTGTCGAGGGCTTCATCCGCCAGGTCCTCGGCTGGCGGGAGTGGGTATGGCACCTGTACTGGCACCTCGGCCCGGACTATCTCGACCGCAACCATCTGCTGGCCATGAGCCCCTCCCCCCGTGGTGGCTCGATGCCGAGCCGGACGCTGTGACCGCACGTTGCCTCAGTACGGCGTTGCGCGGGGTCCGGGAACGTGGATATGTCCACCACATCGAACGGTTGATGATCCTGGGCAACCACGCGTTGCAGCGCGGGTATCAGCCGCGCGAGCTGACCGAATGGTTCGCGACGGCGTTCGTCGACGGCTTCCCCTGGGTCATGCCCGCGAACGTGATCGGCATGAGCCAATACGCCGATGGCGGGATCGTGGGAACCAAGCCCTACGCAGCAGGCGGCGCCTATCTGAACCGCATGAGCGATCACTGCCGCGGCTGCGAGTTCGATCCGAAGAAACGTGTCGGCGCCGATGCCTGCCCGTTCACCGCCGGCTACTGGGCCTTCCTCGAACACAACGCGGACCGGCTTCGGGACAACCCACGGATGCGGCAGCCACTCAACAGTCTGGCCCGGTTGTCCGATGTGGACGCGGTGATCGACCAGGAGAAACGACGGCTGGACTTCTGATCGGCACGCTTTCCCCGCGTGTCAGGCGAGCCAGTAGCCCAGAGTATGGACCGACCCTCCGGGGGTCGGTCCGGCCGGACCGGGGGCATCCGGCCGTGGGCGACAGGATGCGCGTCGATCATGATGTCACCTGGCAACGGGCTGTGGCTCCCACTTGCAGTGGGAACCACCTGAGCGGGCGGTGACCGTCGCAGACCGCCAGCGCGTCGCTGGGCTGGGAGTGCCGGTTGTCAACGCCGTGAACGACTCCTCTCTGCTGCGGCGGGCGGCCACCCTGGGGGCAGGCGGCCGCTACCCCCCGCGGGTTGATCAGGTCGTGGACTTTCCACGACTGCGCGAGGTCCACGAGCGCGCCGAGGCGGGAAGAGCCAGCGGCAAGACCGTGGTACGTGTCGGCGACCGCGCCCGTCGCTTGGCCAGCCTGCCCACACTCGACACCATTCTGCCGTGACTTCGGTAACTGCAGTTCGGGCGAATGATTCATCGACGATGGTCTTGTCGTCGGCGAACGCGGCGACCAAGGCCGGTAGGGCGAGGTTGTTGACCGCTCGGGGATAGCCGCGGCTGGTTGGGTGGATCAGCGCGGCGGCCTCGTCGGAGAACAGGGTGTCCGACCGTCCAGCGAGGCCGAGGTGGTGACCCAGGTAGCTGCCGGTTTCCTCGGATGTCATGGGTGGCATGGCGTAGCGCAGCCCGATGCGCTGGTCCAGCGCGGCGAGAGCACCCATTTTCATGGTGAGCATCCTGATCGACTCGAGCCGCTCCCCTGCCCACCACCCGGCGCAGTCGCCGGACCTCGAAACTCGCCAGGCGGTTCTCGACCTATGCCCGGCCGCCAGCAACAGGCGCAAGCCGCACTGGAACGACTCACCGACCGCGAACGGGAAGTCGTCATCGCTGTCGGCCAGGGCAAAACGAACACGGAAATCGCGGATGATATCTATATCAGCTCCGCCACGGCAAAGGCCCATGCATCGAAGCTAGTGACCAAACTGCAGGTGAACAACCGCACTCAGATTGCCCTACTCGCTCATGACGCGTATCCGGATCGCTGAGAGGGCGTCCGGAAACTGATGTCATGCCATCCAGTTTGGCGCCCAGGGCCGCGTGACTGACGAGGACTTTCACACGGCCTGTTCTGGTGAAGGGGACTTTTGCGAGGTTGAGTGGAGGGAAGTCCCCTTCGGTCGCGACCCCAGGTTTGCCGTGTGCCCTGATGGGAGCCTTCACGGCGTTTAACGCTGTCATGGTGGCCTTCAGGGGCACGCATGAAACGGTCGTGGCGGTATGAAACGGGCGAATGGGCAGACTTTCCGTCCTTTGTGGAGGGTAGGCGGCTTCGAAGGCCAGGCGCCCGAGGCTTCGAGCGGCGACTACGCTCGCTGTCCTGGTCGCCCTGACGGTGTCCGGGCTGGTCGCGCCGGCACCGTCGGCCTTTCCTCAGCTACCGAGCCGTCGAGGACTATGTGCTCGTACCCCGCCTCGACGAAGCTTGACGAAACGCCCAACTGGTGCCCACAGCATGTTCTCGTGCGGACCTCCGTACGGAACGTCGCCAGGACGGATGACTAGACACAAAACCACGCGACTGATCGCGGCGGCAGACACCAACGCGGACAGCCGCAGTGCCCCTGATTGGCCCACCTATCCCAGGCGGGCAAGGGCGCGGGCGAATGCACTCGAGCTGCTCGACCAGGTAGAGCTGGCCGATCGAGCGGGCCAGCGCCCGGCCCGGCTCTCCGGCGGAATGGCGATCGCCCGGTCGCTGGTACGCGGCCCACGCTCATGCCCTTCGACGAACCTCACCCCGGCCACGTCCGCGAACTCCTCGGCAGCTTCCCGAACCTGCCCTGCGCCCCTACGAGGTCAGCACCGCCGTCAACAACCCCGCGGCAGCGGGAGCAGGGCCTCGATCAAGGTCTCGGGTACTCCCCAGAGACCGAGCCCGCCGACGGCCAACCGAGGTGCTGACGACGATGCTGGCCGCTGCGGGCTTCACGACCGGTCGACCGTCCATACAGGAGCCATTTCCCGACGGGTTTGGTTTCCGGCTTCAGCATTGGCCGTCGGCCAAGGTCCAGCTGTCCACCGCGTCCTGGCGGAGGACGTGGGTGATCCACGTGTTCCACAACCCCATGTCCTGATTCGAACCGTTCGCGTAGGCCTCCCCGCCGGACTGATGGGCTCGCCCGGCTTGAACGTGGACGTAATTCGTCGCTGTTACGCATTGCCCGGCCGGTGTGGTGGGCGGTGCCGTGGTCGAACTCGGCGGGATGGTGATGCCGCCGTCGAGCCCGAAGAATACGCCGGTGTAGTAGCTGGAACAGATCGCTTGAAGGAAGTACGCGGCGGTGCTGCCGCATTGGGTCTCTCCGGTGCCAGGGTCGACGGCGGTGCCGTGGCCCATTCCGGCGATCGAGTAGAGCTGCACTTTCGTCGTGCCCGTGCGGTCGGCGTAGGAGGTGAGTGTGGTCCCGGCGGGCAGCGTTCGGGTGCTGGTCGGGGTTGGGGAGATGCCGTGGACGGCGGTCCACTGGTCGCGCAGTTCGGTGCCGTTGACCGGGTAGACGACGTAATCCGAGGCGCCCTGCCAGATCGCTACCCGGGGGCGGGGGCCGGTATAGCCCGGTGCCTGCGCGTTGGCTCTCGCCGCCCACTGCGCCGGGGTGAGGTTCTGCTTGTTCTGCTGGCAGTTGGTCGCCTGGATCTGGGTGGTCGCGCACTGCGCGGGCAGCCCGGAGTCGATGCCGCCCGCGGCGAAGACGTCCGGGTACGCGGCGAGCAGATCGGCCGTCATGGCGCCGCCCGCGGACAGCCCGGTGACGTAGACCTTCGCCGTGTCGGATCCGTGGTCGGCGACCGCCTTGTCCACCATGGACTTGATGGAAGCCGCTTCGCCCTGTCCGCGCGTGTCGTCAGCGGTGGAGAACCAGTTGAAGCACCGCAACGAGTTGTTGGCGCTGGACTGCTGGGGGAACACCACTTCGAACTTCCACCGGTCGGCCAGTGCGGGCCACCCCGCGTGCGTGTAGTAGTCCGACGCGGTCTGGGTGCACCCATGCAGGGCGACGACCACGGGACGGCCCGTGGCAAGCCCTGACGGGGTGTAGGTGTACATGGACAACGCGCCGGGGTTGGGGCCAAACGAGCCCACCGGCACCAAAGCCGAGGCAGGCGGGTCCGTGGCGCCAGCCGAACCGGCGGGCGTCGCCGGGACCACGAGGGTCGCGGCCGTTACGAGCCCGGCTAGTGCGGCGGTGAGGCGTGCTAGAGCGTGGACACGTCGTGTCATGCGCATGTGGGTTCCTTCTCGCCGTTGAGAGGGGTCGCTGCGGGGGTTCGGTCAGGATAAAGCCATCCGGCTGGCCTGGATATCGGGCGTGACCACATGTAGACCTCGCTCACTATGGTGGCTGGCACTGTAGTAACGCGAGAGCTGGCCAGAAAACGCGAACGTGAGCATTATTCGTTCTTATGGCACGTGCCGACGATGTCCAAGTTACGGTACCGAAAGTTACGCGACCAAAACCTACGACACCGTAACTGACGTTAGTAGGTTGCCTCATGCCGGTGAGGTCTGTACCTTTCTGCCTTGCCCTACGGTCCCACTCCCCACCGAGTGCTTCGGACCCGTGATATGCCTGCATGGCAAGACCTTTCAGTGCATCCGCGCTGAACGACGGACCGACGGCCAGGCTTCGACCGCAGTGTCGAACCGGGTCCCTCGGTGCTGGAATAAACAGGCACTGTGGACAGCGGCAAATCCGTGAGCGCTATTCGACTTTCAGGAGGAAATGATGGTTCTCCATGCGAAAAAACTGACGAGAAAACGTACGGCGCTCAGATCCGTGTCCGTGTGCGCCGGGCTTGTCCTGGCCGTCGTCGCCGCGTCTGTACCGGCCGCGACCGCTCAGCCAAACTCGTCGCAGGGGTCCTGGAGTTCCGACTTCTCTGTTCTCGAAGCGGGCAGTTCCCATATCTCGGTCGCCAGCGGAGTCGCCACTATCAGCGAGCTGACCGCGACCACCGCATCCTCGCGCAGCGGCAGCAGCGTCGGTATCGCACTGTTCGCTCCCCGGCGGCTGTCCGCGCCCGTCACCGGTGCCACCGCGATGGTGGACGTCTCGGCCGCCCGCGATTCCGGGGCCGCGGTGGACGTGCGGGGCCGGCGGGCCGACGGGACCTGGGGTGAATGGATCGAAGCGAGCGGCCAAGTGCCCGCCACGTTCACCGAGCCGACGTCGCTGGTCCAGACACGGGTGTTTCTCACGGCAGAGCGTGGCAGTCCCGGCCCCGCGGTGAGGAACGTCCGGGTGAACACCTCGACCTCCGGGAACGCGGCCGTCGGGCAGGCAGCTCCCTCGGCGGTGACCTATCGGGTGTTCGCCACCCGGGAGGGGCTGGTCGGCGGCACCACCGCCAACGGTCACGTCATCGCACCGCGCGATCACTTCGTGGCGCTGCCGTCGCGGCGAGGGCTGTCGGCCAACGGCAGCCGGACCTACAGCGTCCGGGTCTGCACGCCCGGCGGACGCTGTGAAACTGCCCCGGTCTGGGACGTCGGCCCGTGGAACACCACCGACGACTACTGGAATCCCTCAGTCACCAGGCAGAGCTGGAAAAACCTACCGCAGGGGCAGCCGGAAGCCCAAGCCGCGTACCAGAACGGGTTCAACGGCGGCCGGGACGAATTCGGCCGCACCGTGGCCAATCCCGCGGGCATCGACCTGGCCGACGGGACGTTCTACGACGGACTCGGCCTGCGCGACAACGCCTTCGTCACCGTCACCTACCTGTGGACCTGACCCGTCGGCATTCTTCAGAACACGGAGATCACCATCATGAGAATCCCGACACTGGCGGCAGCGGTGTTGACCGCGCTCGCAGTCGTGATGGTTGTCCCGCCGGGCACAGCCGCGACCGGCGGGCTCACCCAGCAACCGATCCGGTACGGCACCGCTGGCAACGGAAATCCGCAGACCACTGACTGCACGGTCTCGGTGCACCCCGGCAGTTCGATCACCTCGGCCATTTCCGGCGCGAACGCGGGCTCGGTGATCTGCGTTGGCCCGGGTGACTACACCGACCAGCTGGTGAACCTGGACAGGGCCGGTGTCACCGTACGGTCGACCGGCGCCGGCCGGATCAAAGGTGCCTCGGTCCACGGCAAGGGCGCGATGCTGGACGGTTTCACCGTAGTCGGCGGCGACTACAACGCGCCGACGTCAGGCATCGTCTTCGGTGGTGATGGCATCAAGATCGTCAACAACCTGGTCAACGGCGGCAAGCTCATCTATGGCATCTCGTGCGAACGCGGTGCCTGCGACAACGGCCTGGTCTCCCGCAACACGGTCACCGGCATCGAGAGCATCGGCATGGTCATCGACGACGGCACCGGCACTGTCGTGGAACGCAACAACATCTACGACCTGCACAAGGACCGGTCCGGGCAGGGATACGACGTCGACGGTATCCGTTTCTGGGGCAGGCACGTGTTCCGTTACAACTACATCCACGATATCAACGAGTTCGCCAGCAAGGACAACCCCACACCGACTGTTTTCAGACCTACAACAACGGCACCCGCTCGTCAGGCACGCTCATCGAGAACAACTACTGCCTGCGGATTTCCCGGCAGTGCCTCATCGCGCAGAACAACAGCGCCCGCACCTACGAGATCCGGGACATCACCTTCCGCGACAACGTTTGTGAGACCTACGACAGCCAAGGCATCAACCTCGGCAGCATGAGCGGGGTGGTGATCGAGAACAACCTGCTGCTCAGCGGATTCAGGTTCCAGATCATCAACCTCGAGGAGCAGGCCGCCAAACTCGCCAACACCGACACCACGGTCCGCAACAACGTCCTGGTTCGCGCCGAAGCGAAAGCCACCACGTACCGGCGCTCCGGCAAGAGCACCAATGAGCACTTCTCAGCTAACCTCGAACTCCTCGACACCAGCGTCAACCAGCGCGACACCGTCTTCAACGGCAGCAGAGGACCTTACGGCGCACTGACGCCACAGGACTTCACCGACTACCGCGCCTACGCCTGCGCCCGCGACATCGTCGACAAGGGCGCCGCGGGCACCCCCTCGTCGACCGACGTCGACGGCAACCCTCGCGTGCTGGGCCGAGCTGTCGACCTCGGCCCGTTCGAGATCCGCTGAGCGGACCCCTTCGGACAGGAGGACTCCATGCGAGATGACGTGCTCGAGGCGGCCGTTGTGCTTGAGCACCCGGTGGAGCTCGTGTGGCAGCTGGTCGCCGCTCCCGAGCTCTACTCCAGGTTCGTCACCGAAGTCAGCTCGTGCGCGCCTCTGCACGACGAGCGTTCCCGGCAGTACCTGATGTGCTTCACCGGGCCTGGGAAGACGGTGGTGGAACAACGGGTGCGGGCGGTGGTGCGGCGCACCGACCAGCTGCTCGTGTGGGGTACCGCACGAGCAGCGCGTCCCTGGGTGGCGATCGAGGTGCACGCGCTGACCGCCACCCGAACCCGGCTCGCCGTGCGGCTGGCGATGGCGGACACCAACACGGTGCTGCTCGCTTCGTTGACCGGCCACGAGATCGCCACGTGGCTTCGCGACGCGGCCACCCGGATGAGTCACTACCTCGGTACCCCGGCGGCCGCCGGTCACGTCGGTGGCCGCTTCCGCCGCGGTACGCCACTGCTCGGCGCTGCGCGCGTTCTCGCGAAGGCCGTGGTGTTCACGCCTGGCCGACCGGACAGGCTGTCGCGCCAGTTGCTCGCACTGTCGCGCTGGGGATTGACCGTCGCCGGCGGCTACCGCGCGTCGGCGGTCCGCGCGCCTCAGACGCTGGCGCTGCGCGACGAGAACAGGGACCTGACCTTCGCCGAGACCGAGCAACGATCCACCAGGCTCGCCGGTGCCCTGGCGAGCAGGGGAATCCGCGAGGGACATCGGGTCGCCCTGATGTGCCGCAACCACAGCGGCATGGTCGAAGCGATGATCGCCTGCGGCAAGCTCGGCGCCGACGTGGTGCTGGTCAACAACGGCCTGTCCCGAACCATGGCCGAGAAAGTCGTCGGCAAGCACCGCCCGGCGGCGGTGCTGCTCGACGACGAGTTCTTCCCCGTGCTCGGCCGGCTGGCCGGGACGACCGTCGGAGTCAGCACCTGGACCGAACGATCGACCGGCTACCCTCGTCCCACGGGGTCACAGACGATTGACGACCTGATCGCCGAAGCTACCGCGATGCCGCCTCGGCGGGTGCGACGCCAGGGCCGCATCATCGTCCTCACCTCCGGAACCACGGGAATGCCCAAGGGAGCGCGCCGCCCGAACCCCCGGAGCCTCAGCGCGGCAAGCGGCATCCTGAGCAGGATCCCGCTGCGGGTGGATGAACGGCTCTTTGTCGCGGCACCCCTGTTCCACACCTGGGGCCTCGCCGGTCTGCAAATCGGCATGCCACTGCGGGCCACCCTGTCGCTGGCCCGATACTTCGACCCCGAAGACGCCCTGCGCACCGTGGCCGAAGACCGGTGCACCGCGATGTTCACGATCCCGATCATGCTGCAGCGCATCCTGGAACTGCCGCCACACGTCCGCGACCGGTACGACACGTCCAGCCTGCGGATCGTCGCCAGCAGTGGTTCCGCGATCCCCGCGTCGGTCGTCACCGCTTTCATGGACGAGTTCGGCGACATCCTCTACAACCTCTACGGCACCACCGAAGTGTCGTCGGCCAGCATCGCCGACCCCGCCGATCTCCGCGCGGCGCCCACCACCGCGGGCCGATGCCCCACGGGCACCCGCATCAGCGTCATCGACTCCGGGGACAAACAGGTCCCGACGGGCGTGGACGGACGCATCTTCGTCGGCAACGAAATGGTGTTCGACGGCTACACCGGCGGCACCACCCTGCCCACCGTGGACGGCCTCACACCGACAGGGGACCGTGGCCACCTCGACGCGGCCGGCCGGCTGTTCGTGTCGGGGCGGGAAGACGAGATGATCGTCTCCGGCGGGGAGAACGTCTATCCCCGGCCCGTCGAGGACGTCATCCACGCCCTGCCGCAGGTCAGCGAGGTCGCCGTACTCGGCGTGCCCGATACCGAGTACGGGCAGCGCCTCGCGGCGTACGTCGTCCTGCGCCCGGGCGCCGCACTCGACCCTGATGGCGTCCGGCTCCACGTTCACCATCGAATCGCCAGGTTCGCGGTCCCCCGCGACATCTACTTCGTTCCCTACCTGCCCCGCAACGCCACCGGCAAAGTCTTGAAAACGGTGCTTCGAGACGACTTGTGGTAGCGCGGGCGGACAGCTGCCGGTCACGACTGAGCCGGAACGAGAAGGACTCTTTACGCGGGTCCCCCACTTAGCGCGACCGACAGGGCCGGCACGACGCGACCGGACACATCGAGCACGGCGCCAATCCCCCGCGGCGCGACTTCCCGCCGCCTCCGCAGGCACCCGCACTTCCAGCCCAAGTGTGCCCCACAGCGTCCGGCAAGGGTCTAGCATGACAGGCGGTATTCACGTGATCATCAGTTCAGCTATAGGGAGTTCCAGGCATGGCTCAGGGCAGTGTGAAGTGGTTCAACGGCGAAAAAGGTTTCGGTTTTATCGCTCAGGACGGTGGCGGTCCTGACGTGTTCGTGCACTACTCGGAGATCCAGGGTACCGGCTTCAAGTCCCTGGACGAAGGACAGCGCGTGGAATTCGAGATCGGCCAGGGGCAGAAGGGCCCGCAGGCCCAGGGCGTTCACGCCATCTGAGCAACCCGCGACGGAGCCGGCCGCACAACCGGACAAGCTGTGGCCGCTCCGTCGTGGTTACCTTCTTCCATCATCATCAATGGCACGAAACGCCAGTCTATGAACGTCAAGTGCGTCCTTTCTCAGCGGTGCAACTCCTGAGCGTGACGAGCAGGTACGCAACCTGTCATCGGTCGATTCCCCCATTGCTCGCGCGCATCAACATTCGGCTGTCGCGCTGCGCGATACCCACGCAGGGGCACGATCAGTTGACAAGAACCTCGTCCACGAACCGGTCGATCATGCCCTGCAGGGCGACACCGCGGCGTTCCGGCTGCCGGGTGGGTGGCGGGCAGGAACCCGCCAATCGGCATGATCAGGGTCGAGGCGTCCAGCGCGGTGGAACCGAAACTTTGGCTCGATCGGCGCGGCTTCCGCGCAGCGATGTCTACGACCGGTGACCTACCAGAACTGGCCGGCGGAACTCCTTCCGCGCGAAGAGCGGACGTTGGCCTCCTCGTCCTTCGTCATCGCGGAAACACTCGTACGTCCAGCGCGATTCATCAGCACCGGCCTGGTGTCGCCAGAAGATTGCCATGCCCGGTCAGTTGCCGGGTACAGCAGCCCGGACAACAGAACAACCCGGCTGGGTCCCCGCACCACCGGTGTCAGCGATGGTTCGTCGGTTCTCAGGCACCCTCACTGACCCCCAAGACAATCCGGTCAGACTCGGCCCATTCCGATGGAGCCCGCGAGCCCGGCGCATCCTGGATGACGCTGAAAATCGCAAGCCCCGGCACAGGTCGAGCATCATGGCACGGCGGCGTTGTTCTCAGCGTGTCGCCCTGGGGTCACGACGGTGGCGCCCAGGGGCGGCTACCGGGTCAGGGCGGTGATGTCGTCGACGATGCGTGCCGGGGAGGGCAGTGCGGCGATCTCGGCACTGACCTCACGCGCGCGACTGCGCAGTTTCTCCTCGCCGAGCAGGTGCTCCAGCAACCGGGCGTCGAGTTCCTCCTCCTCGGCACAGATCCCCGCGCCGGTGTTGTGCACGGCGTTGCCGTTGATGTGCCGGTCGGCACCGCTGGGCAACACCAGCTGCGGCAGGCCGGCGACCAGCGCGCCCAGGGTGGAACCCGATCCGCCGTGGTGCACCAGCGCCGAACTGACGCGCAGCAAGGCAGGCAACGGGATCCAGCCCGCGACCTGCACGTTCGGCGGCAACGTGCCGAGGCCGCTGGTGTCCGCGTCGCCCAGGGCGATCACGAAGTCGGCGTCGATGCCCCCGGCGGCGTCGATGATTCGTTCGACGGGGCCGAGGCCGGTCGTGCTCGGGGCCACGGTGCCGAGGGTGACAGCGATCCGGGGCCTGCCGCCGCGCTCTCGCAGCAGCCACGGTGGCAGGACAGTCCCGCCGCCGTAGGGCACGTAGCGCATCGACCAGCCGGTCGGCCGCTCGGTGAGCAGGCTCGGCGGGGCGACGTCGATGTGCGCGGTGCGGCCGGGCAGGGTGTCCACACCGTGCCGCGCGAAGGCCGCGCCCATGTTCTCGCGCAGCAGGTCGTGCACATCACCGCTCCTGGCGAGGCCGAAACCGTGATCCACCAGGGGAATGCCGAGTTTGCTCGCCGCGACCAGGCCGGAGCCCTGGGTCGTGGACTGCACGATGACGTCGGGCTGCCACTGCTCGGCGGCCTGGACGACTCCGTCGACCAGCAGGTCCGCGATTCTCGCGAACTGGGGAATGACGGCGCGCAGATCGGTCAGCCTGGCGGCCAGCATTTCCGCGACGAGTTCCGGCTGTTCGCGCCGCATCTTGTCGAACTGCGCGCCCATGTCGAAACCGGGAGCCACATCGACCACCGGCAGACCTGCCCGCGCGGCCACCAGCGCCGCGCCCGCGGTGGCCACCAGAACCTCGTGTCCTGCCGCGCGCAGCGCCCAGGCCAGCGGGATCATCGGGAAAATATGCCCAATTCCAGGCGTGGACACGACCAGTACGCGCACGGGAACCCTCCAGATATTAGAGAACGAAACGTTCACTAAGCCCAAGGTAGTGTACGCACGACAGAGAACGCAACGGACCCTATGGGGGCAGTGTGGTGACCGCGGACCACCGCAAGGGGCCGCGTCGGCGCGGGGACAAGCTCAACGACGCCATCTACGCGGCCACGATCGACGAGCTCAAGGAGAACGGCTACCCGGCCCTGACGATGGACCGGGTCGCCGATCGGGCACGGACCAGTAAGGCGTCACTCTATCGCCGCTGGGCGAACAAGACCGACCTGGTGATGGACGCCTTGGTGCACAGCTTTCCCACCCCCGAGGAGCTACCCACCACAGGCACCTTGCGCGGCGACCTGGTCGCCGTGCTCCGTCACATGGCCACGATCATGGCGGGACCGCTGGGCGAGGTGGCCCGCCGCGTGCTCGCTGACTCCATCGCGGATCCGGAGATCTCCAGGCTCGCGCGGCAACGGTTCGTCGACCGCAGGCACGACCTGTTTCTCAAGATCCTGTGTCGATCGGCCGAGCGCGGCGAGGTTCGCGCGGGCGCGCTCACGCCCAGGGTCGCGAGCGTCGGGCCCTGCCTGCTGCGGGACTACTTCCTGCTCAACAGCACACCCATCCCCGACTCCGTCATCGACGAGATCGTGGACGACGTGCTCATCCCGCTGGTGGCAGCCACGACATAACGCTCAGCCGACGACAGTCACAAGACGCCAGGCCGTGATCATCGCCGCTGGGCTGTGGGCACAGCAGTCCGAGGGTCGCTCGCCGCCATGCGGTGAATCCGGCCGAACGCTGTCGCGTGTCGCTGGCCGATTTCGTTAAGAGTCGGTCAGATTATCGCCGTCGGCACGGACCTGCGGTGCAGAAGGGGTCGGGCCCACAGACAGGCTTTCGCGGTGGCGTTAGGCGGTGATGTTGCCCGCCCCGAGGGCGGGCGGGAGGTGTCAGCAGGTCGTGTAGCCACGGGGCGTACTTGTCCAACAGCGGGTGTGCAGACCGGGTGTCTGTCGAACGTCGGCCGCAGGTCCATGACGATACCGGCCAGCGCCGGGAGGTCGACGAAGGACCATGCGCCGCTCGGGCGCACACGGCAATGAGACCGTGCCGACCGTCGTGGTCGGAATCGGGCCATGGTCAATCCCTTAGCCAGGCGTCCGGAAACTGATGTCATGTCGTCCAGTTTGGCGCCCAGGGCCGCGTGACTGACGGGGACTTTCACACGGTCTTGTTCTGATGAAGGGGACTTTGCAAGGTTGAGTCGAGGGAAAGTCCCTTCGGTCGCTACCGCAAGTTTGCCGTGTGCCCTGATGGGAGCCTTCACGGCGTTTAACGCTGTCATGGTGGCCTTCAGGGGCACGCATGAAACGGTCATGTCGGTATGAAACGGGCGAATGGGTGGACTTTCCGTCCTTTGTGGAGGGTAAGCGGCTTTGAAGGACAGGTGATCGAGGCTTCGAGCTGCGGCTGCTGCGACAGTTCTCAGACGCGTTCTCAGCCACGCAGGTACTCGACGCGGTGAAGACCACGCGCCTGAGCCCCCTGGCTTACGCGATCGAACTAGCCGACGCACCCGGCACCACGCTGGTGGTCACCACCGGCCAGCCGCATCCGAGCAACTGGGTCGAAATCCTTACGGAACTGCGCCCTCATCTGAGGAAGTGCTGGAACATCCCGCCACGAGCGAATGCGGAGTTCGCCGCTCGCATTGAGGACGTGCTCGCGGTCTACGCCAGGACGCACAATCTGATTTCGGCAAGTTGAATCGGCCCCGGTTCGGCCTATCGAAAACCACGTACGTGACGGCAACACCACGTCGCCTTGACTGGCGGCATGAGCCAGACAACAGCACGACAGACCTCGGCACGGCACAGGGCGCTGTCCCCGACCCCGTGCGGATCTTCGGTCGAGTTCTTCGTCAACGGTGGCTGGCGTTCCCCGGGGTACCAGGAACGACTGCTCCAGCAGGCGATCTCGAAGTAGGGCTCGGAAAAGGAGGCCGCGCGCTGGGTGGCCACCCCCGACACGTCCGCTCCCGTGTCGGTAACGCGGTCGACATCGGGCCCACCGTTGCCAGGGCGTGGCTGGCCGAGCACGGCGCCGCGCACGGGCCGTGCCAGATCCACCGCAACGAACCCTGGCGCTACGAACTGCGCCCTGAAACCGACCCGACGCACGATCCGAGGATGCGGCGGTGACTTTCCGGCCGGCCTGAGGCAGCGGTGTTTCCACTAGACTCGGGCAGGATTTGGGCGCCTACCGCGAGGAGAGTGCATTCGATGACGACGGTCGACCGGCCGGTGTGCCCGTACCCGTTTCCGGAGGCGGCCCAGCTGGCCTTGTCGCCGGAGTACGGGAAGTTCCGTCGTTCGGGCAAGCTGGGGCGGCTCGAAATGCCCTACGGCGGCCAGGCGTGGCTGGTGACCAGTCTCGCGGACGTCAAGCTGGTGCTGGCCGACCCGAGGTTCAGCCGGGCGGCGGCGATGGACCGGGACGTCCCGCGCACGTTGCCGATGCTGGAGACGGAGCCGGGCATCCTGTCGCTGGACGCGCCCGAGCACACCCGGCTGCGCCGGACGGTGGCGAGGGCGTTCACCGTGCGCAGCGTCGAGTCGTTGCGGCCCAAGGTGCAGGCTCAGGTCGACGCCCTCGTCGACCGGCTGGTCGAGCGGGGTCCCGAGGCGGACCTGGTGGCGGACTTCTCGTTGCCGCTGGCGATCACCACGATCAGTGAGCTGCTCGGCGTGCCGGAGGAGGACCGGGCGCAGTTCCACGAGTGGTCGGACCTGGCCACGGCGATCTCGGGCACCTCGATCGAAGAGATCATGGGCGCACAGGACGCACTGGACGAGTTCCTGACCGAACTGGTCGCGCGGCGGCGGCGGGAGCCCAGTGACGACCTGCTCGGCTCGCTGGTCGCGGCCCGCGACGTCGAGGACCGGCTTTCGGAACGGGAACTGGTGCGCCTGGGCACGACCCTGCTCAGCGCGGGGCACGAGACGACGGCCAACCAGCTCAGCGGGCACGTGTTCACCCTGCTGGAGCAGTGCGCGCACTGGGACAGGCTGGTCGCGGAACCCCAGCTGGTGGCGGCCGCGGTGGAGGAACTGCTGCGGCTGACCCCGCTGGGCGTGGTCACCTTCTGCCGGATCGCCAAGGAGGACGTCGAACTCGGCGGCGTCGTGATCAAGGCGGGGGAAGCGGTCGTGGCGCAGATCGCCGCGGCCAACCGCGACGAGGCGGCGTTCGCCCGGCCCGACGAACTGGACTTCGACCGGACCGCCAACCCGCACATCGCGTTCGGGCATGGTCTGCACCACTGCCTCGGCGCGCCGCTGGCCAGGGTCGAGCTCCAGGTGGGACTCGGCACGTTGCTGCGCAGGCTGCCCCGGCTCCGCCTGGCGGTGCCCGCCGAAGAAGTGGTGTTCAAGTCGGGCAGGTTGCTGCGCGGGCCGAAGGCGTTGCCGGTCACCTGGTAGCGACGTCGTTTTTCGCCAGGAACCCGGTGACCGTCCGGTGGAAGCGGGCGGGCTCCTCCAGGTGTGCCATGTGACTCGACTCCTCGAACAGCTCCCACTCCGCGCTCGGCAGCGCTTCGCGCAGCTGCGACACCGCGGTCGGCGTCACCTCGTCGTGGCGTCCTGAAACGAGCAGGACCGGGACGTCCACCGCGGCCAGGCGGTCCGTGATGTCCCAGTCACGCAGGGATCCCGTCATGGTGAACTCGCTGGGGCCCGCCATCGCCGTGTAGACCGTCGAATCCTGGCCCATGGCGGTGAGGGTGCGCACGACTTCCGGCGGCACCGGCCTCGTCCGGCAGACGTGCTCGCGGTAGAACACCCGCACCGCCTGCTGGTACTCGTCGGACTCGACGGTGCCCGCCGCCTCGTGCCGCTCGATCGCGGCGCGCGTCTCGGCAGGCAGGGCGGCGACGAGCGCGGCCACTTCCGTCCGGAACAGCGCCGACGAGCCGTAGGCGCTGAACGCGATCACCGAGCGGAGGCCGCGGGGTCGCCGGGTCGCGTGTTCCAGCGCGAGCATCCCGCCCCAGGAGTGCCCGAGGACGTGG
Source organism: Amycolatopsis sp. H20-H5 (assembly GCF_035828755.1). Taxonomy (NCBI): domain Bacteria; kingdom Bacillati; phylum Actinomycetota; class Actinomycetes; order Pseudonocardiales; family Pseudonocardiaceae; genus Amycolatopsis; species Amycolatopsis sp. H20-H5. The sequence goes on from NZ_JAYMZS010000008.1 coordinate 136,099, forward strand.
TAACCGTCGTCGAAACCCAGCGACTCGACCAGTGTTTCGAGTTCACGCACGAACAGCTCAGGGGTCCAGAAGGAGGCGGGGGCGTCGGGACGGCGGCCGGAGCGGCCGTTGCCGAGCTGGTCGTAGAACACGAGGGCGCGGCCAGTGCCCGCCAGCGCCGCGAGCGAAGACAGGTAGTCGTGCGTCATCCCCGGCCCGCCGTGGCACACCACCAGCGGCGCGCGGTCCGCGCCGTCACCGCCGACGACCCGGTACCACGTCTGAAAGCCTTGCCAGCTCAGGGTTCCTTCGGCGGCTAGGTGGGTTTCCGCTGGCATCGTGGCACCTTCCGGGCGGCCTGGGGGAACAGCACCATCCTGCCCAGTCCCGTTGACCGGCCGCTGACGGCGTCAGCGATCCGTCAGCGGCCCGTCAACCGGAGTCGCGACACTCAGCGTGACAGATCCGGCACCGAAGGAGAAACCCCGTGGCAACGACCCAGCCCACCGACCCCGGTGCGATGATCCGGCAGCTGCTCGGCGACGCGCTGGCGTATCTGTACCCCGCTTCGCTGCGCGTGATCATCCGGCTGGAGATTCCCGAGCTGCTGGCGGACCGGCCGCGGACCGCCGCGGAACTCGCCGAGGCGACCGGCGCGGACGCCTCGCATCTTCAGCGGATCCTGCGCTACCTGTCCTCGCGCGGGGTGTTCCAGGAGGACGAGACCGGCGCGTTCCACGCCACCGGGCTGTCCGAGCCGCTGCGTGCCGACGCGCGGCCTTCGGTGCGCCAGACCGTGCTGCTGCTGACCGACGACATCTACTGGCGCTCCACCGGGCGGCTCGAAGACATCGTGCGCACCGGGAAGACCGTGTTCGACGACCTCTTCGGCGCTCCGCTGTTCGAACTGCTGGCGGGCGACCCCGAACGCGCGGCGCTGTTCGACTCGGGCATCGCGGCGATCTCGGTACTCGAACAGGAGGCGATCGCGGCCGCCTACGAGTTCCCGGAGGGCGCCAGGGTCGTCGACGTCGGCGGTGGTCCCGGCGGCCTGCTGAACACCGTGCTGCGGCGCAACCCGACCCTGCGCGGGGTGCTGTTCGAGCAGGAATCGGTGCTGGCCAAGCACATCCTGGACGACTCGCTGAGCGATCGGTGGAGCACCGCCGCCGGCGACTTCTTCACCGCCGTTCCCGAGGGCGAGGACTTCTACGTGCTCAAGCGCGTGCTGCACGACTGGAACGACGAGGACAGCCTGAAGATCCTGCGCAGCTGCCGGGCGGCCCTGCCCGAGCACGGCCGGGTGCTGGTGGTCGACGCCGTCATCCCGCCGGGCAACGAACCGCACGCCAGCAAGCTCTACGACGTCGCGATGATGACGATCTTCGACGGCAAGGAGCGCACCGAAGAGGAGTTCACCAGGCTACTCAGCGCGGCGGACCTGAAGGTGGCCCGGATCATCCCCACCCCGGGCACGCTGTCCGTCGTCGAGGCCGTGCCCGCCTGAATCCCTTCCACCGCAAGGAGCGCACCTCGTATGTCGACCGAACCGCTCGCCTACCCGATCCTGCGCACCGATCCGAGCTCACCGCCGGTCGACGAGTACGCCCAGCTGCGCCGGGACCAGCCGGTGTGCCCGATCAACCTGGCCACCGGCGACCCGGGGTGGCTGGTGACCAGCTACGAGCACGCCCGCACGGTCCTGTCCGACCGGCGCTTCAGCCGTGAAGCGGTGTTCGCCGAGGGCGCCCCGCGCTACCAGGCCACGCTGCCCAACCCGGACAGCGTGCAGAACATGGACCCGCCGCGCCACTCCCGGGTCCGCGGGCTCGCCAACCAGGCCTTCAGCGCCCGCCGGGTGGAGCTGCTGCGGCCGCGGATCGCCGAGGTCACCGCCGAACTGCTGGACGAGATGGCCGCCGACGGCGGGCCGGTCGACCTCAACCTCGCCTTCGGCAGGCCGCTTCCGTTGCGGGTGATCTGCGAAATGCTCGGGGTGCCCTTCGCCGACCACCAGAAGTTCGTGGACTGGACCGAGCGGATCATGTCACTCGGCGAGTTCACCGGCGCGGAGATCGCCGAGGCCTTCGGCGCGATGAAGGCGTACTTCAAGGACCTCGTCGTGGCCAAGCGCGCCGACCCCGGCGACGATCTACTGAGCGTGCTCACCTCGGTGGCCGACAGCGAGGGCACGCTCACCGAGTCGGAGGTCATGCACCTGGGCACGGCCATCCTGGTCGCCGGGCACGACACCAGCGTGACGGTGATCGCCAGCGCCACCCTGACCCTGCTGAGAAACCCGGACCAGGTGGCGCTGCTGCGCCGCGAGCCGGAGCGCTGGCCCGCCGCGGTGGAGGAACTCATCCGGCTGGACAACCCCGGGGTCGTGATCAACCCGCGGATCGCCACCTGCGACATCCCGCTCGGGGACGTCGTGATCCCGAAGGGCGCCGCGGTGCTCGCGCACGTCGGCGCGGCGTCACGGGACGAGTCGGTGCTCGAAGACCCGGACACCTTCGATGTCACCAGGACGACGGGGACGCTGCTTTCCCTCGGTCACGGACCGCATTTCTGTATCGGTGCGAGCCTGGCGAAGGCCGAACTGGAAATCGGGTTGCGCGCGTTGTTCGAACGTTTTCCGGAACTGCGTCTCGCGGTCGATCCGGACCAGCTCGAATGGCGGGACAAGGCCGCGCTCGGCGGGTTCAAGCAATTCCCGGTGGCCTGGTGAACGGCTTTCCGGCAGCTCTGCGCGGGAGTGTCCCGTGGTAGGCTGACCGGCACACAATCGCTACTACTTCGGAACTTTTCCGGACCGGAAGGACTGCCGTGACTGCTGAGGCGCAGCCCGCTGTGGAATTCGGCCACGTCGAACCACTGCCGACCCATTTCGACGATCTCGACCTGATGGGGATGGTGCACAACACCCGGTACCCGATCCTGGTCGAGCGAGCGCTGACCGGTTTCTGGACGCGGCAGGGGTTCCATTTCGAAAACGGCGTCTACAGCCAGCCCGACGTTTTCCTGGTGGTCGCCGAATTCTCGATCGGCTACCTGACGCCGATCCGCGGCACCAGCACGATCGGCGTGCACCTGTGGGTGGACAAGCTCGGCGGTTCGAGCGCCACCTACGGGTTCCGGATACTCTCCGCCGACCGCTCGATCGTGCACGCCGAGGGCAAGCGCGTGCACATCCGGCTCGACCAGGAAACGCGGCGGCCGACGTCGTGGACGCCGGCCGCCCGCGCCATCCTCGAAGGCCTGCGCAAGGACTGAAGCCCTTACTACTGAGGTTTCGCACTTCTTGTGACCCGCCGGGAGAATGAGCGGCGGACCGTCCACAAGGGACACGAACACCGCAACTATGCCCGATTCATCCGCATTCGACTGATTCGGGAGGCTCTGCGGGCTGCTGAAGGTCGCCCTTGCAACGGTGAACCTGACAAGGGCGACCTTCAGGCGCCGCCACGAGGCGCGGGAGTCCGACAGGGTGGGCCACGGCCGTCCACAAGGGACACAAACGCCACATTTACGCCTGATTCATCCCCATCTGACCGCTGTGGTGATGCCGTGAAGGCCACCTTGACGGCGTTAGACGCTGTGAAGGTGGCCTTCAGGGACTTCCGGCCGGGTAGCCGCGATCATCGCTGCCAGGGCAGCGTCTTACCAGGGCAGAGTGCCGGATTCGACGAGGAGCGCCCGCTCGGGCAGTTCACCGGTCGTCGCGACCCCCACGACGACACGGGCGCCCTCCTCGACGGACTTGGTCCCCGCGAAGTTGTTCATGTCCGTGGCGATGTAGCCGGGCGAGACGGCGTGGACCGTCACCCCCGCCTCCCGCAGTGCCGCCGCGTAGACGACCGAAGCCATGTTCGCCGCGGCCTTCGCCGTGAGGTAGGGCAACAGGTCCGCGCGCTGCGGTCCCTCTTTCACCACCCGGCCGAACGTGGCCAGCGTGCTGGTCAGGTTGACCACCCGCCCGGAAGCCTTGCGCAGCATCGGCAGCATCGCCTGGGTGACAGCGAAGACGCCGACGAAGTTGGTCTCCAGCGGCGCGCGCAGATCGTCGACGGTCAGCTCGTCGAGCTCCTTGCGCTGCCCGCGGGTGATACCGGTGATCCCGGCGTTGTTCACCAGCACGTCCAGCCCGGCGAAGTTCGTTTCGACGAAGCGCGCGGCCTCGGCCACCGTCTCCTGATCGGTGACGTCGAGCCGGAGGAACCGCAGGTCCCCGGCGCCCTCGGCGACCAGCTCCCGCACCGCCGCGCCGCCGCGCTCGGCGTCCCGCGCGGTGGCGATCACGGTGAACCCGGCCACCGCCAGCTGCCGGGCCACCTCACGGCCGATCCCCTTGTTGGCCCCGGTCACCAGTGCCACCCGGCGCCGCTCCCCCGTGCTGTCGCTCATTCGTCCCTATCCCTTTCCGTGAAGAACACCGGCACGGCGGGTCCGGGGAGCCTGATCCCCCGACCCGCCGTGCCGGCGGGTTGTCACCGTGGAGCCCAAGACACTAGTGTCGCGTGATCCTGCTCGTCTTACGTTTGCCGGGGCCCAGGCGGCGCCTCGCGGCACCGATGCATCCACCTGGATCCCCAGCAAATCGTCAGGAAGCAGAATCACACGACACTAGTCCGCCGCGGGTTCCCGTTCTTCCGTGCGCGCCGCCGCGGGCGCGGCCACCGATGCGGCCGGTGCGGCCGGTGCGGCCGGGGCGGGCGGGGCGGGCGGCGGGGTGAACCGCAGCCAGACGAACGCCACCACGAGCGCCGCCAGTACCAGGCCGGTGCAGACGGTGTAGACCGAGGTGTATGCCGCGAGGCTGATCCTCCCGTCGGGAGCGGCCTGCAGTTGCAGCATCACGGCGAGGATCGCCACGCCGAGCGCGCCGCCGAACTGCCGTGCGGTGGTGTTGAGCCCGCTGGCACTGGCGAACTTGAGCGGCGGCGCGGACATCGCCGCCGCCGCGGAGGTGCCGTAGGTCGCCGCGCCCATCCCGATGCCGACCAGGAAACCACCGGGCAGCCACAGCGAGACGAAGGCGGGGTACTCGGTGGTGCCGAACATGAACCAGACCCCGCAGGCCAGGAACGCGACCAGGCCGAACAGCGTCGCGAAGCGCGGGCCGCCGAACTTCGCCGCGATCTTGCCCATGGCCAACGCCGCGATCGAGGCCGCGATCGCGCCCGGCGACATCGCGAGACCGGCCTGCAGCTCCGAATACCGCCAGGTGTCGGTGATGTAGAGGACGCCGACGAGCAGCCACGGATACTGCGCCATGCCGTAGAACAGCGAAACGACGTTGGCCGCCATGAAGGTCCGGTTGCCCCACAACGTGGTGTCCAGCGCGGGCACCGGGTGGCTGCGCGAGCGCACCACCACCCCCACCAGCACCAGCAGGCCGAGGGCGAGCGCGGCGATCGTCTTGACGTCGCCCCAGCCCCAGCTGCCGCCCTCGGTGACCCCGAGGGTCAGCGCGCCGATCCCGGCGGCGAGCAGGACGGTGCCGATCGGATCGGGGATCTTGCCGCGCTCCGGGCGGGGCTGGCGCTCCAGCAACCGCAGCGCGGAGAAGATGAGCAGGGCGCCGAAGGGCAGGTTGATCAGGAACACCGACCGCCAGCCGAACAGGTCGACCAGCACGCCGCCGATGCTCGGGCCGACCGCCGCGGCCAGCGCGGAAGCCGCGCTCCACAGCCCGATCGAACTCGCCCGCTTGTCCGCGGGGCCGTCGAGCAGCAGGATCGCCAGCGAGGCCGGGATCATCGCCGCCGCGCCCGCGCCCTGGATCATCCGGGCGATCACCAGTATCGGCAGGCTCGGCGCCAGGGCGCAGAGCAGCGACGCCAGCGTGAACAGCCCGATGCCGAGGACGAACAGGCGCCGCCGCCCGAGCACGTCGGCGAGCCGCCCGGCGGGCGCGAGCAGTGCCGCGAAGAACACGGCGTATCCGCTGACCACCCAGGACAGTCCCACGACGCTGGCCGAGAAGAAGTCCCGGTGCAGGTCGGGGATCGCCAGGTTGGTCACGGTGGAGTCGAGCATCGAGAGGAAAGTGCCCCCCGCTGCGGTGACGGTGACCGCGCGGTATCCCCGCGCGGTGCGTGCTGGCTCAGTCATCGTCGTTCCTGACCACTGGTTCTTGTCACTTTCTCGAGAAATCGATCCGTGGAGACCCGCGGTGCCGGTCAGTCTTCGTCGGCACCCAGCTTGATCGCCTTCTCGACCTGCTCGATGCGAGCGCGGTCGAGGTCGCCGGCGATCTTTTCGTCGTGCTCCATCATCGACTGGACGTCGTATTCCTCGTAGCCGATGATGCCCATCTCCCCGAAGGCGTGCTTCATCTTGCTGCCGAACAGCCCGATGTCGTTGAGGGTCGGCACGATCCGGGAGAACAGGTGACTGCGGAATGAGCGGAAGTGCTCGGAGTTGCGCATGAACTCGACGCATTCGTCCGCGTCGATGTCCAGGTTGCGCCAGACCTCCTCGCCGACGAACCGCTCCTGCATCAGGTGGCAGGCCTCGATGCAGAACTCTTCGCGCTCGTCCCGTTCGGCCTGGGTCAGCTGCGGGTAGTACTCGCGCAGTGCGAGCCTGCCGAAGGCGACGTGCCGGGCCTCGTCCTGCATGACGTAGGTGTTGAGCGCCTGCGCGAGCGGCTCGGACGCGTTGTCGCGGATCAGGCCGAAGGCGGCCAGCGCCAGTCCCTCGATCAGCACCTGCATGCCGAGGTAGGTCATGTCCCAGCGCGAGTCGGAGATGACGTCGTTGAGCAGCGCCTTGAGGCCGGGGTTGATCGGGTAGGCCATCTTCAGCTTCTCGTGCAGGTAGCGGGAATAGACCTCGACGTGGCGGGCCTCGTCCATCACCTGCGTGGCGGCGTAGAACTTCGCGTCGATCCCCGGCACCGTCTGCACGATCTTCGCCGAGCAGATCAGCGCGCCCTGCTCGCCGTGGAGGAACTGGGAGAACTGCCAGGACGCGAGGTGGTGGCGCACCATGCCGCGGTCCTTCTGCCCGAGGGAGTCCCACACCCGCGACCCGTAGATGGCGATGGTCTGCTCCGGGACGCCCATCGGGTTGTTGGTGTCGACCTCGATGGACCAGTCGAGACGGTCGGACGCGTCCCACTGCTTCTGCTTGCCCTTCTCGTACAGGCTCAGGAGACGGTCGCTGCCTTCGTCGTAGTTCCAGTCGAACACGGTGGTGCCGTCCCCTGGCACCTCCCAGCGAGTCTGCTCGATCGGCAGCGCGTAGACACGGGTGCTCACTAACGCCCTCCAGGAAATTCGTGGCGGCTCCCCCGCGCCGGCCTCGCCACACCCCGGTTCGGGACGTTCGGGCCGCACAGACGAGGAGAGTCTCAATGTCCAGTCTGTGGGCAGGTGGCCCGGCGAAGCAGTGGGGATATCCCTGGGGCGGCACCGCGCCTGCCCATCCCCCATTCGGGCGAACACGTCCCCACTGCTGGATCACAGGCTCATCACAGCCACCAAGAGGCACTACGAGGCACCCTGGTGTTTCACTGTCGGACACCCCGCCCGTTCGCTTTTCTCAGCAAGCACCTCCTGTCGAACAATGAGTCGACTAGACTGGTTTTGGAGGGGATAAGTACGCCCGATCGGGGAAACACACCCATCCGGGCGCTTGACTGCGGTGACAGCCGCGTGCGCTATCGAACCACTGACGATCGCAAGGATAAGGCCGACGCTCCAGCAGCGAGGCCGCTGTCCGGCCACACAGGGGGAACCGCGTGACCACAGTAGATCGGTTCGACGTGTCCATGCTTGAGCAATCAACCATGAACCAGGTCGGAAACCAGGTCGGAACGAACGGGACGAATTGGACAGCGCGGCCGCTGGGACGCCAACTCGAGCTGACTTCCTTCACCCAGACGCTCGACGATTTCACCCTCGGCCTCCCGACCGTCCGGGTCATCGAGGTCACCGGAGACGCGGGTATGGGGAAAACGACCCTGCTGCGCGAAATGGTCGGCATGGCGCGCGCCCGTGAGGCCGTGGTGCTCGCCGGCAGCCCGCAGCGGCGGCGGCCCCACGGTGTCTGGGCGGACGCGTTCGACGACCAGTACGAGCTGGTGCGGCGCACGGTCGAGCGCAGCTCCCCCTTCAGCCACGCCGAGCTGGCGCGCGCCTTTCCCGCGCTGGCCGCCGATCCGGCGCCGATGACCAGGCCCGGCCCGCCGGAACCGCCGTCGAGGACGCTGGATCCCCGGCCGGTCCGCGAGCTGCTGGAGGAGCTCGCGGACCCGAGGCTGGTGCTCGTGCTGGACGACCTGCACGCCGCCGACCCGGCGTCGCTGGAACTGCTCGGCGGCCTGCTGCGCCGTCCGCCGAACCGGGCGGTGCTGTTCGTGCTGGGCTTCCGTGACCGCCAAGCCGGGATCGCGTTGCGGGAGGCCGTTTCCGACCGGTCCCAGCACGTCGCCTGGCACCGGATGCGCCTGGCGCCGCTGACCGAGCGCGACACCGGCGAACTGCTGGCCGGACAAGGCACCGCGAGCTGGCGCCGCAAACTGCACCACGACAGCGGCGGCAATCCCGCGTATCTCAAGGCACTCGCCGCCGAACGCATGCCCTTCCCCGGCGGCAGCGCGCTCCCCGGCCCGGCCGGGCACGAACAGACCGGGGAGAACGCGATCTTCCTGCGCGAGCTGGACGACCTGCCGCCGGTGACCAGGACGGTGGCCGAGGCGGCCGCGGTGATCGGCACCGAGTTCGACCCCGGGCTGGTGGCCAGGGTGCTCGACATGTCCGAACCCGCGGTGCTGACCGCGATCGGCGAGCTGATCCGCCACGACCTGCTCCGCGAGGTCGTGTCCGGGCAGTACTTCACGTTCCGCCACCCGGTGGTGGCCAGGACGATCCGCGCCGGCACCGAGCTGAGCCGCCGGATCGAGATGCACGTCAACATCGACGGGGTGCTGCAGGACAGGGGCGCCGCCCCGGTCGAGCGGGCGCCCCACGTCGAACGCTGGGCCCGCTACGGCGACCTCGAGGCGGCGGACGTCCTCGAGGCGGCCGCGACCACGGTGAGCGCCTCCGATCCCGCGACCGCGGCGCCCTGGCTGGCCACCGCGCTGCGCGTGCTGCCGGGCGGCCCGGCCAGCGACGCCCGCCGGGCCCGCCTGCTCATCCGGCTCGCCAAGGCCCGCGGCGCACTGGGCTACCTGCGCGAATGCCGCGACACGATGCACGAAGCGCTGCGGATCCTGCCCACCGAGCCGAAGGCCGAGCACGCGAACGCGGTCGCGTTCACCGCGCTGGTCCAGCGGCTGCTGGGCGCGCACGCGGAGACCGAGGCGATGCTGCGGGCGGAGATCGAGGTGCTGGGCAAGCCGGAGTCGATGGCGTGCGCCCGGCTGACCTACGAGTTCGCCTGCTGCCAGCTGAGCAGCGGCGACTCCGCGTCCTGCCGGGAGGCGGCGGCGCGCGCGCTCGCCGTGGCGAAGCAGCACGACCAGATCCCGCTGCAGGTGGCCTGCCTCGGGCTGCTCGCCATGGCCGAGGTGACCTCCGGCGAGATCGGCGCGGCGGCCGACCACACCCGCGGGGCCGTGCTGCTGCTGGACGCCATGCTGGACAACGACTTCGCGCACAGCCTCGACGCCGTCGTCTGGATCGGCTGGAGCGAGGTGCTGCTGGAACGCTGGGACGAAGCGCTGCGGCACTTCGAGAAGGCGGTCGAGGTGGCCACCCGCACCCAGCGCTGGCTGGTGCTGCCGCACCTGCTGGTCGGCGTGGTGTTCGCCCAGCGCAACCGGGGCAGGCTGGCCGAGGCGCGGGCCGCGGCCGAGCACGCGGTGCACCTGGCCGAGAAGTCCCGCAGTCCCGAGCAGACGACCAGCGCGTACTCGACGCTGTCCTGGATCGACGCCACCCTCGGCGATCTCGACCGGGCGCTGGAGAGCGGGCTGATCGCCACCGACCAGAACCGGGAGTCGGCGAGCGGCTGGTGCGAGACGCTGGCGATGCGCATGCTCGCCGACGTCCGCCTGATGAGCCGGGACTACGAGGAGGCCATGGCGCTGGTGTCCGCCGCGGGCGGGCCGGACCTCGCCGACGCGGACGTCTGCTCGCGGGTGGCCTGGTACGAGCTGCTCACCCGGGCCGAGCTGATGGCCGGGCGGCCGGAAGCCGCGGCCAAGTGGGCGCAGTCCGCGGAGGCGGTGGCCACGGCGCTCAGACAGCCGGGACGACGCGCACTGGCCAGGCTGGCGTGCGCACAGGTGGCGCTCGCCACCAACTCCGATTCGGCCTTGCAGTCGGCCAGGGAAGCGGTGTGGGGACTGGAAAAGGCCGGTATGACGCTGGACGCGTTGCGGGCCAGGACGGTGCTGGGCACGGCGCTGTGGCACGACGGCTCCCACGACGAGGGCGTACGCGAGCTCAAGAGCGTCGAGCTGGCGTCCTCCCGGCTCGGCGCGTTGACCTTGAGCAGGCAGGCCAGGACCGAGCGGCGCAGGCTGGCCGCGAAGTCGTCGAACCTGCGAGGCCGCGCCGAAGGCAGGGCGTGGGGGCTCACCGGCCGCGAAAAGGAGGTCTCGGACCTGGTCGGCGAGGGCATGACCAACCGGCTCATCGCCCGCCGGCTGCACATCGCCGAAAAGACCGTGGAGATGCACCTGTCGAACATCTTCGCCAAGATCGGCGTGTCCAGCCGCGCCGGGGTCGCCAGCTACGTGACCCGCAACGAAACCGACGGCTGACACCGCGCAGCGAGTCCCACACCCAGGGGCACGAGTCCCACATTCACCGCTGCGAGTTCCACGTTCACGACACGAAGAGGGCGTCGCGGCGACCTCCAAGCCGATCGGTCTCTACGGCCTGCTCGATCGTCTTCTCGAACACGGAAGACGGCGTCCGGCCGTGGTTTCTTCGCCGCCATTCCCAAACCCGCACCCGAGGGCCCGGATTCCGCGCACGTCTCGAAGAACGGGTGATCGGACTGGGCGCGCAGGTCCGGCGCGGTTGTCCGGTCACCGGTTTCGAGCAGGACGACGAGGGTGACCGTCGAGCTGTCCGACGGGGAACGGCTGCGGTCGCGGTACCTCGTCGGCGGTGACGGCGCGCGCGGCACGGTGCGCAAAACTGCTCGGCTTCGGCTTCCCCGGCGAGCCCTCACGGAACGACACGCTCAGGGGCGAGCCGCCGGAGGAGATCGCCGCCGCGGGAGTCAGCGACCGCGCGGAACCGCCCACCATCGAGGTTTCCGGCGGCGGTCGCGCGCCGTCGCCGGAACCGATTTCGGCGCGGGCCCCGACCTGCTCGGCCGCCGCCTGCGCGACCTCGACGTGAAAACGACGTGAAAAACGACGTGAAAATAGACCTGAAACAGGGCCACCTCTACCGAACGGCCGTCCCGCTACGCCCGACTGCCATCGGCGAGCACCAGCGGGACCTGGACGACCACCTCGCCCGCTGGTTCCCCCGCGCCCGTCACAACGGGATGTTGCTGTGCTTCTTGGGCGGCGTCTGCACCCGCTTGGTCCGTAGCGAGCGCAGTGCCTTCGCCACCGCGCTCCGGGTTTCGGCCGGCACGATGATGTCGTCGATGCAGCCGCGTTCGGCCGCGATGTACGGGCTGGTCAGGGTTTCCTCGTAGCTGGCGGTGAGCGAGGCCCGGAGCTTTTCCGGCTCGGCGGCGGAGACCAGGTCGCGGTGGAACAGCATCTCGACCCCGCCGCGCGCGCCCATCACCCCGATCTGCGCGACCGGCCAGGCGAAACACAGGTCCGCGCCGAGCTCCTTCGAGCCCATCACCGCGTACCCGCCACCGAAGGCCTTGCGGGTGATCACCGTGACCTTCGGGACCGTCGCCTCGATGTAGGCGAAGCCCAGTTTCGCGCCGCGGCGGATGATCCCGGCGTGTTCCTGGACCGTGCCCGGCATGAAGCCGGGGACGTCGACCATGGTCAGGATCGGGATCCCGAACGCGTCGCAGAACCGCACGAACCGCGCCGCCTTCTCGGCCGCGTCGATGTCGAGCGCGCCCGCCAGGTGCAGCGGCTGGTTGGCCACGACCCCGACGGTGGCGCCCTCGATCCTCGCGAACCCGCAGAGGATGTTGGGCGCGAACGCGGCGTGCACCTCCAGCAGGTCGCCGTCGTCGACGACCCGTTCGAGGACGTCGCGCATGTCGTAGCCGTGCTCGGGCACGTCCGGGATCATCGTGTCCAGCTCGGTCGCCGGGTCCGGCGGTTCCACCGGCGGGTACGCGGGCGGGCTCTCGAGATTGTTGCCCGGCAGGTAGGAGAGCAGGTCCTTGACGTAGTTCAGCGCGTCCGTCTCGTCGGACGCGAGATAGTGCGCGTTGCCGGTCACGCTGGTGTGCACCCGGCCGCCGCCGAGCTCCTCGAGCCCGATCACCTCGCCGGTCACCGCGCGGATCACGTCCGGTCCGGTGACGAACATGTGCGAGGTCTTGTCCACCATCACCACGAAGTCCGTGGCGGCCGGGGTGTACACCGCGCCGCCCGCGCACACGCCCATGATCACCGAGATCTGCGGGATCACCCCGGACGCGGTGACCACCCGGCGGGCCACCTGGCCGTAGGCCGAAAGCGCGAGCACGCCCTCCTGCAGCCGCGCGCCGCTGGAGTCGCAGATGCCGATCACCGGGGTCCCGGCGGCCATCGCGAGGTCGAGGACCTTGCCGACCTTGACCCCGAACACCTCCCCCACACTGCCGGTGAAGGAGGTGACGTCCTGCGCGTAGACGTGCACGGGGCGCCCGTCCACGGTGCCGTAGCCGGTGACCACGCCGTCGCCGACCGGGTGTTTCGCGTCCACGCCGAAGTTCGTCGAGCGGTGCCGGGCGAACGCGTCGATCTCCACGAACGAATCCGTGTCCAGCAACAGCTCAATGCGTTCCCTGGCGGTGAACTTGCCCAGCACGTGCTGGCGCTTCGCCGCGCGCGCCGACCCTGGCTGGCGGGCGAGCTCGCGGCGGCGCCGGAACTCCGCCAGCAGTTCCGCCGTACCCGGCCGGGCCCGCGGCTCACTGTCCACTTGAGCCGCCTGAGTCACCTGAGCCGTCACCGGGGCGCCCCCGCGGTGACCCGCGAAGACGCGGCCCGCACCGCGAACTCCGCGACCTGCCAGCCGATCGTGCACAACTGGACCTCGCACCGCTCGCGGGCGGCCTGGCCGCCGTCACCCGGCACGGGCTCGGCCGTGTTGATCGTGATGCCCAGCGGCGTCGGCCAGCCGCGCAGGGCGTGCACCACCGAGCGCAACGCGGTGAGCGTGCTCCCCCCGGTCTGCCAGCCCGCGGCGGTGACGATGCTGCCGACGGCCCGCCCGTCCAGATACGGCCGGGTCCGGTCGGCCAGGTGTTCCAGGTGGTCCAGCCCGTTCTTGACCAGCGCGGAGACCCCGCCGTGGTAGCTCGGGCTGGCCAGCAGCACGCCGTTGGCCTGGCCGACGGCGTCGACCAGCTCGGCCACCGCCGCGCCCTGGACTCCGCGACCGGGCACGAACATCGGCAGCCCGGCGAGGAACTGCCCGCCGAACAGGCGGACCTCGGTCCCCGCCGTCTCGGCGGCGCTCAGCGCGGCCTTCAGTGCCCGTTCCGTGGCCGAGCCGGGACGGCCGGTGCCGCCGATGCCCACCACGAGCGGCCGCGGCGGGGTGGTGCCAGGCAGGTTCTCCATGCCGCGTTCACCCACCATCGCGCAGGCTACGCGGACGCATGTCGGTCCACACGGCCTCGACGTGGTCGAGGCAGGACTGCCGGTCGCCGGTGTGCCCGGCGTCAGTCCAGCCGGGGGGCACCGGCAGCGTGGCGTCCCAGATCGAGTACTGCTCCTCGGCGTTGACCACCACGCGGTAGTCGGCGCGGTCGGCGGTTTCGGCAGCCATGACGGCGTTCCCTCCTGTGCTCATTTGCGGGTGTCCTTGACGATCCGGCCGTTCTTGACCACCAGCACCACCCGCTCCGGCTGATCGAAGAGTTCGGGATTGGCGAGCGGGTCGAAGTCGACGGCGACCAGGTCCGCGAGCTTCCCGGTCTCGACGGAGCCGATCTTGTCGGCCACCCGCATGATCGAGGCGTTGACCGAGGTGGCCGACACGATGGCCTCCATCGCGCCGAGGATCTCGGCCTTCAGCGCGATCTCCAGCCCGCGCCGGTTCTGTTTCGGCCCGATCAGGTCGGAGCCGGAGCCGACCGGCACACCCGCGGCGCGGGCGGCCAGCAGGCCGTCGGTCATGCCGCGCATCGTGTCGCCGACCCGCTCGCGGATCTGCGGGGGCAGGCCGTGCTGTTCGAAGTCCTCGGTGAGCACCTTGGCGATCGCCAGCGTCGGCACCAGCGCGGCCCCGCCGGCCGCCATCAGCGCCGCGGTCTCCTCGTCGATGCCGGTGCCGTGCTCGACGCACTCCACCCCGGCCTTGACCGCGTTGTGGATACCGGCGATGTTGTGCGCGTGCACCGTCACGTAGGTGTGGCGCGCCTTGGCCTCCTCGACCGCGACGGCGATCTCCTCGATGCTGAACTGGGTGTCGTCGAGGGTGTCCGCGATCGAGACGACGCCGCCGGTGACCGCCATCTTGAGGAAGCTCGCGCCCTGGCGGAAGCATTCGCGGGCGGCCTTGCGGACCTCGTCGCGTCCGTCGGAGATCCGGCCGACGGCGGTCAGCCCGCGCACCCGGAAGGCGAACGACTCGTCCGGGGCCTGGAACGGCGAGCCGAGGTGCCCGTGCCCGCCGCACTGCACCAGCGGCGAGGCCGAGGACCAGATCCGCGGGCCGGGCACCAGGCCGCGGCCCACCGTGCGCAGCACGCCGTGGTCGATGCCGCCGCAGTCGCGCACCGCGGTGAACCCGGCGTCGATCGTCTCGCGCAGGGTGCGGAAGATGTCCGCGGCCCGTTCGGCCACCGACAGCTCGTTGTTGAGCACCGCGCGCATCTCACTGGAATGTCCGATGTGGACATGCGCGTCGATCAGGCCGGGCAGCAGGGTGAGCCCGCTCAGGTCGACCAGGTCGGCGTCGGCCGGCGCCGTGGCGGTCCGGCCGACACCGGCGATCCGGTCGCCGGAGACCGCCACGGTGGCGCCGGGGACCGGATCGCCGCCCAGCCCGTCGATCAGCGTGGCACCGGTCAGCAGCAACGACATCTCAAACTCCCGAGGTAGACACAGCGGTGGACACGGGCGGCAGCAGCCGACCGCGCACGAAGAAACGGAGCATCCGCTCGAAGTAGGCCTTGTCCAGCGGCGGCGCCGCGGCGACCTCGGCGGGTAGCGCGGCCAGCACCTGCTCGCACGACATCACCGGCATGTCCCGATCTGGCGTGTCGCCCAGCATCGCCATCAGCGGGGCGAGCGCGTTGTCCTCCCCGTCGCGGTCGACGTGCTCGATCAGCTCGGCGCGCCACTCGTCGAACGGAACGCTCCGCACCGGGTAACCGAAGTCCCGGATGCGCTCGAAGATCTCGTTCCAGGGGAACGGTTCCGGGTCGATGGCGTGGTAGGTGCGCCCGAGCGACTCCGGCCTGGCCGCGAGCGCGACCACCTCACGGACGAAGTGGTCCACCGTGCCGACCGCGAGCAGGTAGCGCCGCGACGGCGCCGCGCCCAGCTGCACGCAACCCTGGATCACCTTGGTCACGTAGTCCTCGCTGTTGGTGGCGCCGCTGCGGCTGTCCGACAGCACCCCGCCCGCGCGGTAGACCGACACCGGCACGCCACGCTCGCGCGCGAGCTCCACCAGTCCTTCGGCGACCCATTTGCTCTGGCTGTACGCGGTGTCGTGGCCGATCGGCGGCGGCAGCGGATCGCTTTCGCGGATCACGCCCGCGCCCGAAAGCATCGCCCCGGCGAGCACGGCGAGGGTGGACACGTGGTGCACCGGCTTGAGCCGCTTCGTGGTGGCCAGCCGCAGAACCTCCTGGGTGCCCAGCACGTTCGTCGCCTTGAGCACCCGGTAGGGCCGGACGAAGTTGACCCAGGCGCCGCAGTGGTAGACCTCGTCGATGTCGTCGGCCAGCGCGGCGAACCGCTCCTCCGTCAGGCCGAGCAGGGGCTTGGCCAGATCGCCGACGACGATCCGGAGGCGGCTGGGCCGGACCGTCGCGCCGAGTCCGAGCGAGTCCAGCTTCGCCAGCACGCGCTCGCGGCCCGCTTCCTCGTCGGCCGCCCGCACCAGGCAGTACACCGTGGCGGTGGTGGCCTGCAACAGCTCCGCGACCAGGAACGCGCCGACGAACCCGGTGGCGCCGGTGAGCAGCACCGCCTTCGCGGGTTCGCCGCTCACCGGGGACAACCCGGCGGCGGTGATCGACCCGTCGAGCACGACCTCGTCGGTCAGCACCGGACCCGCGGGCACCACGACCGGCTCGCCGCTCAGCGCGCTGTCCACCAGCGCCGCCATCGCCGCCACGGTGGGCGCCCGCAGGACGTCGCTCGCGGCCAGCGCGGTCGCCCCCATCCGCCGCAGTTCCTTGGTGAGCTGGGTGACCATCAGCGAGTGCGCGCCGAGGTCGAAGAAGTCGTCGTGGACGCCCACCTCGTCCAGGCCGAGCAGGTCGCACCAGATCCGCGCGATGCGCCGCTCCCGGTCGTTGCGCGGCGCGCCGGCCGACTCGTCCGGTGCGGTCACCGGCTCCGCCGGGGTTTCGGGCACGGGCCCGGCGTACTCGAAGCTCTGCCGCCTGCCCGGCTCGACCCAGTGGCGCGTGCGCTCGAAGGGATAGGTCGGCAGCGGCACCCGCCGCGGCCGCGCCTCACCGTGGAACGCCGCCCAGTCGACGGGAACGTTGGCCTGCCAAAGCTTTCCCACCGCGGTGAGCAGGTGCACCAGGTCCGGCTGGGCGTCCCTGGCGAGGCCCATGGTGGGCACGGTCGTCGGCGTCGGCGCGATCTGCTGCGCGGCGGTGAGCGCGCTGAGTGCCCGCCCCGGCCCGACTTCCAGCAGCACGCGCCCGGGTGCGGCGAGCACGTCGGACACCCCGGCGGCGAACCGCACCGGCTGGCGCATGTGCCGGACCCAGTGCTCGGGGTCGGTGACCTCGCCCGGCGCCACCCACGTGCCGGTGACGCACGAGACGAAGGGCAGCTCGGGCTCGTTCAGCCGCAGGCCCTTGACCTTGAGCCGGAACTCGTCGAGGTACGGCTCGACCATCCACGAATGGCTGGCCACCGGCACGCTGACCTTGCGGCAGTCGACGTCCCGGCCGCGGAGTTCCCGCAGCCAGGCGGCGATGTCCTCGTCCGGCCCGGCCACCACGGTCATCCCGGGGGTGTTGACCGCGGAGATCGACAGCCGCGCCGGCAGCATCGCCGCGACCTCGGCCTCGGGCCTCTGGACGACCAGCATCTTGCCCGGCGGCATGCGCGCGAACAGCTCGCCGCGGGCCAGGGTGATTTCGAGCGCGTCCTCGAGGCTGAACACCCCGGCCAGGCAGGCCGCGACGTACTCGCCGAGGCTGTGCCCGATCACCGCGGCGGGCCGCACGCCCCAGGCCATCAGCTGACGGGCCAGCGCGTACTCGACGACGAACAGCGAAGACACCACGCCCGCGCCCTGGTCGCGGCCGGTGGTGGCCTGCCCGCCCGCCAGTTCCTTGCCGGCCAGCGGGGCGAACGCGGCCGGGAACAGCAGGCGCCGCAGATCGAAACCGAGCCGGGGCCGCAGGATCTCCGCACATCTGTCCACTTCGGACCGGAACACCCGCTCCCCGCGATAGAGGTCCAGTCCCATATCCGGGTGCTGCGCCCCGCCGCCGGGGAAGGCGAACACCGCGTCCCCCGGCCCGCCGGTGGCGATGCGGGTGACCAGGCGGTTCGGTTCCTTGCCCGACAACGCCTGTACGGCGTCGGCGGGATCGGCGCACACGGCGAACCGGCGGGCCTCGAACGCCTGGCGGCCGGTCTGGAGGGTGAACGCGACGTCGGCCAGCGAGCTACCGGTGCCTGCCGCGGCGCCCAGGTGCCCGGCGAGCCCGGCGGTGACCCGGTCGAGCGTGGACCGGTCCCGCGCCGAGACCGGCAGCAGCTGCCACGGCCTGGCCGGTCCGCGGTCCGGTTCGGCGGGCGCCTGTTCCAGCACGACGTGGGCGTTGGTGCCGCCGACGCCGAACGAGCTGACCCCAGCCCGGCGCTCCCCCGGCCAGTCGCGGGCTTCCGCGGGCACGTAGAACGGCGTCCGCTCCAGTTCCAGCGTCGGGCTGGGCGCGGTGAAGTTCGCGTTCGGCGGGATGGTGGCGTGGTGCACGGCCAGCGCCGCGCGCATCAGCCCGGCCAGCCCGGCCGCCGCGTCGAGGTGGCCGATGTTGGCCTTGACCGAACCCAGCGCGCAGAACCCGGTCTCCTCGGTGGCGAAAGCCTGAGCCAGCGCGGTCACCTCGATCGGGTCACCGACCCTGGTGGCCGTGCCATGTGCCTCGACGTAACCGATGGTGGCCGGGTCCACGCCCGCCACCGCGTGCGCGGCACTGATCACCTTCGCCTGCCCGGTCACGCTCGGCGCGGCGTACCCCGCCTTGCGCGAGCCGTCGTTGTTCACCGCCGAACCGCGGATGACGGCGTACACGTGGTCACGGTCGGCCACCGCGTCCGAAAGCCGCCGCAGCACCACGGTCACCGCGCCGTTGCCGGGTACGGTGCCGCCCGCGTCGGCGTCGAAGGGACGGCAGTGCCCGTCGGCGCTGAACAACCCGCTGTCGGCCACCGGGTACCCGGCCTTCAACGGCACGTTGAGCGAGACGCCGCCGACGATGGCCGCGTCGCATTCGTAGCTCAGCAACGACTGGCAGGCCAGGTGGGTGGCCACCAGCGACGTCGAGCACGCCGTCTGCACCGTGCAGGCCGGTCCGGTGAGATCGAGCAGGTAGGCGATCCGGGTGGCCAGGAAGTCCTTGTCGTTGAACATCCGCGTCAGCGGGGCCATCGGCGAGCGCTGGAACCGCGCGCTGGTGGCCAGGTTCGCGGTCAGGTACTTGTTCATGAACGCCCCGGCGAACACCCCGACCGACTCGCCGAGCCCGGCCGTGGTGTGGCCGCTGTCCTCGACCGCCGCCCACGCCGTCTCGCACAGCAGCCGGTGCTGCGGGTCCATCGTCTCCGCCTCGGCCGCGGTGAACCCGAAGAACGCCGCGTCGAACCGGTCGCCGCCCTCGGTGTACCCGGCGGCGGGCACGAAGTCCGGATCGTCGAGCACCTCCGGGTCGGTCCCGGCGGCCAGCAGCTCGTCGCGGCCGAACCGGGTGATCGATTCGACGCCGTCGCGCAGCTGGTCCCAGAAGTCCGCCGGGGTCCGCGCCCCCGGCACCCGGCAGGCCATGCCGACGATCGCGATCGGCTCCAGGCCGTTGTCGAGCTCACTCATCGGACGTTCCCCCGGTTCGCTCGCGCGCGGTTGTTCAGTGCGGCGACCCGCCGGTTCGCGGCCTGCTTGGTACCCGTCAGGTCGAGCGCCGCGTCCGCGCCCCCGGTCAGCGCGCCGACCAGGCCGCGCACGGTCGGGAACCGGAACAGGTCGACCAGCGAGAGCCGCTCGCCGAGCACCGGCATCAGCCGCGAGCGCGCCTGGACCGCGAGCAGCGAGTTGCCGCCGGAGTCGAAGAAGTTGTCGTCCGCGCCCACCCGCTCGGCCCGCAGGACCTCGGCGAAGATCTCCGCCACGCGCTGTTCCAGCTCGCCCTCGGGCTCGCGGTAACCGGCCACCCGGCGTTGCTCCGGGTCCGGCAGCCGCTTGCGGTCGATCTTGCCGTTGGGGGTGAGCGGGAGCTCGGCCAGCGGCACGAGCAGGCCCGGGATCATGTAGTCCGGCAGCGACCGGGCCAGCGACGCCTTGACGGCGGGCAGGTCCAGCCGGTCCTCGGCGCCGGGCACCGGCACGCAGTAGGCCAGCAGGTGGCGCTGGGCCTCTTCCCCGCGGACGGTCACCACGGCGGCCCGGACGTCCGGGTGCGCCCTCAGCGCGTCTTCGATCTCGCCGAGCTCGATCCGGTGGCCGTGCAGTTTCACCTGGTGGTCGATCCGGCCGAGGAACTCCAGTTCGCCGTTCGCCCGGCGGCGGACCAGGTCGCCCGTGCGGTAGAGCCGGGCGCCGGGGACACCGGAGAACGGGTCGGGGACGAACCGCTCCGCGGTCAGCGCGGGCCGGTCGTGGTAACCGCGCGCCACCCCGTCGCCGCCGAGCAGCAGCTCACCCGGCACGTTCACCGGGGCACAGCGCAGGTAGCGGTCCACGACGTAGGCACGGACCCCGGCCAGCGGACCGCCGATGAGGACCTCCTCGCCGGGCCGGACCTGATGGGTGCTCGCCCAGACGGTGACCTCGGTCGGCCCGTACATGTTGTGCGTCCCGAGGCGGGCCAGCGGCGCGAGCCGGGCGGCCAGGGGGCCGGGCAGCGCCTCGCCGCCGACCAACAGCCGCCGCAGCCCGCTCAGCGCGGCACGCGAGTCCTCGTCGTCGCTGATCACCTCGGCCAGCGACGGCGTGCACTGCAGGTGGGTGACCCCGTGGCGGCGTAACTGGGCGGCGACCGGTTCGTCGGCCGCCGCGGCGCGACGGCGGTCCTCGCTGATCTCGCGGGCCAGCGCGAGCTGGCCGAGCGCGTCGAGCACCTGTCCGTGCGGCACGCCGAAGTCGACGAGGCAGGCCACCTCGTCCACGCCGACGAGCTTGAGCCGGTCCACGATGTCGGCGCAGTGCTCGGGGGTGCCGAGCAGGCCGGAGGTCTCGAAGAACCGGTCGAAGGCCTGCGCGACGAGCGCGTCCAGCTCCTCCTCCGGCAGGCTGCGCAGATCCACCTCGCGGCCCATCGACTGGCCCAGTCCCGACAGCAGGTCGAAGGAGGACTTGATGTAGGCGGACAACGGCTCGCGGACGACGGCGCGGACGGTTTCGGTGTCCTGCCCCGCGAAGGAGTGCAGCATCACCGTCACGTGCCCGTCGCCGGGATGGCCGCTTTCGCGCCAGGCCTGCCGGTAGAGCGCGATCTTGTGCGACAGCTGCTCGACCGAGTGCCCGAGCAGGTGGGTGAGCAGGTTCGCCCCTGCTTCACCCGCCAGCTGGAAGGTCTCCGGGCTGCGCGCGCTGGTGACCCACACCGGCAGCTCCGCCTGCACCGGCGGCGGGAACACCCGGACGTCGACCTCGGTGTCGACGCCGTTGCGGCGCCGCACGCTCTCGCCGCGCCACAGCCCGCGAAGCTCCTCGAGCCGGCTCATCATCAGCTTCTTGCGGTCAGCGTAGGCCTCCGGCGCGAGCACGAAGTCGGTGGGCTGCCAGCCCGAAGCCACCGACAGTCCGACCCTGCCGTGGGACAGATTGTCCACAACGGACCATTCCTCGGCCACCCGCAGCGGGTCGTGCAGGGGAAGCACGACACTGCCCGCCCGCACGGCCACCCGCTCGGTGACCGCGGCGATGGCCGCGGCCGTCACCGACGGGTTGGGATAGAGCCCGCCGAACTCGTGGAAGTGCCGCTCCGGGGTCCACACCGCGGCGAACCCGTTGCGGTCGGCGAACTTCGAGCCCTCGACCAGCAGCCGGTAGCGGTCCGCGGGGTCACCGCCCTTGTCGCCGCCGAAGTAGAACAGGCTGAACTGCATGGGTTTCGCCTGTGCCGACGCGGGAACCGGCGCGCCACCCTCCTGCCGGGCCGCGGTCGGCTCGTCGCCGCGCACCACGACGCGGTAGCCGCGGGCCAGTGTCCACAACAGCTCCAGCACCGAGATGTCGAACGACATGCTGGTCACCGCGAGCCAGGTGCCAGGGTCGTCGCCGCCGAGGACCCGGTCCATCCCGGCGAAGAAGCTCACCACGTTGCGGTGGGAGATCATCACGCCCTTGGGCTTCCCGGTGGAACCGGAGGTGTAGATCAGGTAGGCGAGGTCCTGCTGCGCACCGCGGGCCACGACGGGCTCGGTGTCCTTGCGGCCGTCCGGCCCGTCCGGCCCGTCCGGCTCGTCCAGCCGCAGCACGGTCACCGGCAGGTCCGCCACCCGGCGGGCCAGTCCGCCGCGGCTGACCAGTACCGGGGTGCCCGAGTCCGCGACCATGAACGCGAGCCGGTCGCGCGGGTAGCCGGGGTCCAGCGGCAGATAGCCGCCACCGGCCCGCAGAATCGCCAGCATCGTGATCACCAGGTCGGGCGAGCGGTCCAGGTAGACCCCGACCGGCACGCCGGGGCCGACCCCGGCGCCGCGCAGCCGGGCGGCCAGCGCTTCGGCCCGCTCGTGGACCTCGCGGTAGGTGAGCGCGTCGGCGGGGTCCTGGTCGGCGCCCAGCAACGCGGGCGCGTCCGGGGTCAGTGCCGCCTGCGCCGCGATCAGCTCGTGCACCAGTTCGTCGCCGATCGGGGCGGCGGGCGCGTTCCAGTCGACCAGCACCCGGTCGAGGTCGACCTCGGTGAGGACCGGCAACGCGCCGATCGAACGCTCCGGATCGGCCAGCGCGGCCGCCAGCAGCGTCTGGAACTGCTCGCCGATCTGCCGGGCGGTGTCCTCGGTGAACAGGCCGGTGGCGTACTCCAGCCGGAACGAGAGCCGCTCAGGCGCGTTGGTCATGCTCAGCGTCAGGTCGAACTTCGCGGTCGCGGTGTCGCCGGGGGCCATCTCCACCGCGCAGCCGGGCAGCCGCAGCCCGGTCGTCCCGCCGGTCTCCTGGTAGCTGAACAGCAGCTGGAACAACGGGTTGTGCGAGGGGTCGCGCGCCGGGTGCAGCTCCTCGACCAGCCGCTCGAACGGCAGGTCCTGGTGCACCATCGCGGCCCGCGACTCGTCACGGGTCCGCTCGACCAGCTCGCGGAAGCTCGGCTGCCCCGAGACGTCGAGCCGGTGCACCACGGTGTTGGCGAAGAACCCGATGAGGTGCTGCACCTCCGGGCGGGTCCGCCCGGCCGCCGGGGAGCCGGTGACCACCTCGTCGGTCCCGGTGTAGGCGTGCACCAGCGCGGAGAACGCCGCCAGCAGCACCGCGAACGGGGTCGCCGAGGTCGCCTTCGCCAGTTCGGCGACCTCGTCGGCGATCACCCCCGGCAGCTCGCAGTCCCGGTGCGCGCCGGCGTAGGTCTGCGTGGGGGGACGCGGGAAGTCGCTCGGCAGGCCGGAAAGCGCGGGGATGCCCGCGAGTTTGGCGCGCCAGTAGCCCAGCGGTTCGGCCAGCTCCAGCTCGGTGGTCTGCCAGGCGGCGAAATCGGGGTACTGCGCGGCCAGCTCCGGCACGTCCGCGGGTTCGCCGGTGGTGAAAGCCCGGTAGAACGCGGAAAGCTCGTGTTCCAGTAACGCGAGCGACCAGCCGTCGCAGGCGATGTGGTGCAGTGTCAGGCAGAACCGGTGTTCCTCGGCGCCGAGACGCAGCAGCAGCGGACGCAGGTTCAGCCCGGCGTCCAGCGGGATCGGCGCGCGGGCCTGCTCTTCGGCGAGGCGCTCCGCTTCTTCGTGGCCGGAGACCTCGCGGACCTCGACGCGCACCGGCTCGGCCGGGACCACCGACTGCCGGGGGACGCCGCCGACCTCACGGAAGACCGTGCGCAGGACGTGGTGACGGCGCACGACCTCGGTGAGGGCGTGCGCCAGCGCAGCGACGTCGACCGGGCCCTCGATCCGGTACTGCAGCGGCACGAGGTAGACCGCGCTGCCGGAGTCGAGCTGTTCGAGGAACCACAGCCGCTGCTGCGGGTAGGACAGGGCGAAGTGACGCTCGGCGGCGCGTTCCCGCAGCCGACGCGCCAGCAGCGCGCGGCGCTCGTCGGTCTGGCTCATCGGTCGACCTCGTTCTCCGTCGTGCGCAACAGGGCCTCCACCTCGTCGTCGGTCAGCTCTTCGAGCCGGTCCAGCAGCAGTTCCTCTTCGGTGGGCCGGGACGCGATGACCTGCGCGGTGCCACGCCCGGTCTCCACGGCCGACGCCAGCAGCGCCACCGTCGGCGTGCGCAGGAAGTCGCGCAACGGGACCTCGCAGTCCCACCGCTCGTTGATCCGCGCCACCAAACG